>SVTO01000061.1 GCA_015063745.1 Oscillospiraceae bacterium
ATATTAAAACGCGTCACCGTTGAAATTGTTTTCTCGACAATTCGATTTATCGCTTTATTATAGGCCTTTATTCAGAAGCTTTGTACTTTACTTGTACATTGGTGTGTACCTCACTTCTTTTTATATTATTTTGTGTTTTTTGTCTTCCTCTTTCCTTGTGACTATATTATAGCACAGTTTTTCGTGGTTTGCAAGTGGTATCTTATACAAAGTTGACAAGAATTATTTGTGTACTCCGGAGAAATTCAGAAATTATTCATTTTCGCCTTTACAAACCTCTATTTCCTGTGTTATAATAAATTTAATGTGGGTCTCAAGCTGACCCTTTTTTCTTTTTGGTATACAGAACGACAGAATTCAGCCGACACGAAATGATGCCGGCTGTTTTTTGTTGCATCCAATCCCACTATGCCCGGGGATCAATCGCTGTATTCCGGAATCAACTGTCTTTTGACAGATTTTTCAATAAATAATTATAGAAGTCCTCGGCATACATGGATTGAGGATATCTTTCATACAGTTCCACAATCAGGTCTCTCTGACATACAGGTTCGGAAACAGGCACAAGCGTCAGATTTTTATTTTGCAGTTTCCCCCAGGAATATTCAGGCCAAAATGCAATCCCAGCCCCCATACTGATTATATTCTGCACAGCAGTGGGAGAATCGGATTCAAACAAAATTTTCGGATAAAATCCGGCAATGGAACAGAACCTGTTACATATTACACCAAAGAGACGGGTATTGGAGAGCATGATAAAGCTTTCATTTTTTACTGCGCTCAGGTCAATGGCTGTTTCGTTTGCATACTGTGAATCCTTCGGTACCGCAAGATAAATTTTTTCTTTTTTAACACAGCGGCGCAAATATTTCTTTTCATTACTCATTTTTAAGCCATTTGTTGTAATCAGTATATCACAGTTGTATTTAAGCTCGTTTTGTTCAAAATCAAATATTACATCGGGATGCTTTTTCTTATAATCCATGATTGTATTGATTACAAAGGAGGATGCGGCAAGAATATTCAGCTTTACGGTTTTTCTGACCGATTGCTTCAATTCATCCATTTCGACAGCGAGATGATCAAATTCCGGCAGCAATGTGTCCAGCCGTCGTCTCAAATGGTTCCCGAACTCCGTCAAAACCACCTTTCTTCCCTGCCGCTGAAACAACGGTACGCCCAGTTCCTCTTCCAGTGAATGGATTGCCTGTGTCAAAGATGGCTGTGATATATGAAGAATCTCAGCTGATTTTGTAATATGCTCGAACTGGGCTGTTGTATGAAAGTATTTCAACTTCTGGATATCCATAATCCCTCCGTTTTATAGGTTATTCCTATGATTTTAATAATTATTATATATTTTACTTTTCCTATTGTCAAGTGTATAATAGTAGAAAACGGAGGATGTTGTATGGTGATTTTTGAATTTATAATGTTGTTGTGCTTCGGACTGTCATGGCCTATTTCGGTTTATAAAAGTATCCGTTCAAGGTCGACAAAGGGGAAAAGTGTAATTTTTATCATTGCTATCATTATCGGTTATATCTCCGGTATCATCGGAAAAATCGTAAACAAGCAGTTTTCTTATGTTCTGGTGCTGTATTGTATCAATCTGATCATCGTCTCCATAGATCTTTGCCTATACTTTATCAACACCAAACGGGAAAAGGCTGCTGTACAGTTAAAGGAGGAATAAGATGAAAGAACATGTATGTATACAAGCAGAAGCTATGAAGAAAATCAACGATCTCATCTTGCCGGGAGAAATTGTCATTTTCGGTTCTACCTATATGTCGCACTTTCCACTCTATGAGCTTATCAACAAAAGTATGGTTGAAAACGCTGTATACAACCGGAGCATTGAAGGACTTACCATTCAGGATGCATTGGAAATCATAAATGATTGTGTGATTGCCATTCGTCCGAGCAAATTATTTCTGGCAATCGGTGAGGAAGACGAAAACAATCCCGATGCAATCCGGGAATATTCGCGTCTCGTCTCCGAACTGCGTTCCCGTCTGCCGCAATGCCATCTGTATCTGATCGGATTAACCGGTGGCGGCGCTTTCGCTGAAGATTTTAACAGAAACATTCAGCGTCTTTGCGCCCACAAGAACACGGAATACATACATTTCGTCACCACCAAAGCATCTGAGAACACATTGTATAAGGCGAGATTCAAACAATTAAACTGTTTTTTTCGCAGCGGAACAATGACACTGACTGATGCAATCCATTCATGCGATATTTGACCCCGCTCTACATACAAAAAACCGTACCTGTTTTCACAGATACGGTTCTTTTTTATTCAGATTAAAATCTTCTGGTAGGATAACCGGGAGCGCCGTCGTCCTGGTTGTTTTCAGCGTTTCTGCCCTTCTTCAGCATATTCAGAATGGTGTTGAAGTCGTCTTCGGAGATAACGGAATCTTCATCCGTTTCTGCCTTGGGTTCTTCGGGAATAGCGGAAACCTTGTTTACAACCTGACCTTTTTCGATCTTGCCGGCAGCAACGGTGCGCAGCTTGGTGTTGGCAGCAGCCTTACCGAATGCAGGTGCGCTTTCGTTCTTGTTTTCAAAACCGGTAGCGATGATGGTAACACGCATGGTGTCTTCCATATCGGGATCGAATGCAACACCCCAGATTACGTTTGCATCTTCGTGTGCTTCGGTAGTAACCAGATTTGCTGCAATGTCCACGTCGTCCATGCCGATGTCGGGAGATGCGGTGATGTTCACCAGTACGCCCTTGGAGCCTGCGATGGAAGTTTCCAGCAGGGGGGAGGAGATCGCCATCTTTGCAGCGATTTCAGCCTTGTCCTTACCGCTTGCTTCACCAACGCCCATGTGTGCATAACCGGCGTCCTTCATTACGGAAGTAACGTCCGCGAAGTCCAGGTTTATGTAGCCGGGGATGTTGATCAGGTCGGAAATGGACTGTACGCCGTGACGCAGTACATCGTCGGATACCTGGAAAGCATTCATCAGGGTGATCTTTTCGCCAACCTGCTTCAGTCTTTCGTTGGGGATGATGATGAGAGCGTCAACGTATTCTCTCAGATTTGCGATGCCGGCTTCTGCCTGGGTCATACGCTTCTTGCCTTCAAACAGGAAGGGCTTGGTTACAATACCTACGGTCAGAATACCCAGTTCTCTGGCTACTCTTGCTACAACGGGAGCCGCACCTGTACCGGTTCCGCCGCCCATACCTGCGGTTACGAAAACCATATCCGCACCCATGATGGCGTTCTTCAGTTCTTCGATGCTTTCTTCAGCTGCCTGTGCACCAACTTCGGGGTTGGAGCCGGCGCCGTGTCCCTTGGTGATCTTTTCACCGATGGTGATCTTCTTGGTGATGCTGGAACTTACCAGAGCCTGCATATCGGTGTTTACTGCGATAAATTCAACACCGCGTACGTTTTCGGAAATCATGCGGTTTACAGCGTTGTTACCGCCGCCGCCTACACCGATTACCTTAATATTCACGCCGCTTTCAAAGTTATAATCGTCCAGTTCAAATGGCATTGTTTTGCCCTCCTCGTTTTTTATTCGTTTAAGCCTCAGCAGCGGAGAGACGTGCAGTCATGCCATCCCGGTCCGCATACAATACGGGCAGAATACTTCTACCTTATATAATATACCAAAGCTCAACATTTTGCAATAGTTTTCTTGAAATTTCTTTGTGAAAATTCCGTAAGCAAAGGATAAATTCTGTTCATTTTTCCGTTTTTGCCGACATTTTCCTGTATTCTGCGGCAAATCCCGACTCAGCTCTGCTCCTCCTCTTCCAGATTCAGACGCAAGTCGAAGCGGACGCTGGCTTCTCCGGTGACACTCAAATCGATTCTTGCCAGTGTTCCCTGTTCCATCAGAGGATCGTTTACCGTCTTCTCCGCATACCGGAGTTTCAGTTCCATATCCGCCGCAGAACCGAACTGAAGTCTGTACATATTATCACAGTGCATGATAATATCGTAGTTATCCCGCAGATCGATCATGCCGATCCGCAGTGCCAGAGCAGAATCGGATACGTAGTTCAGAAGCTCTCTGACATACCGTTCGTCCTTGCTCTGGGCAAAGGTAAGCACCCGTCCCGCAACCGCCTTATCCACGACAGGCAGTTTCAGTAAGGTAAGGCCTTTGGCTTTGGCTTCTGCCGGGTCTATTTTGCCGAGCACCTTGAGTCCGGGAGAAACAGCCAGCGTTTCGCCGAACACCTCGGCATAGTATCTGGCTTCGTCATCCTCCACGGTAATAAATACCTTGGTGGGAATCTCGCGGGACACTTCCACGTTTTTCAGATACGGGCAGAACAATGTGATACTGCTTTCCGCTCTGTCCGTCCTGAAGGAGTACAGGTTGTCGCCGATTTCAATTCCGGATGCTTCTGCGATCTCTGCCACCGTGTAGTTCGATGATCCGTCCGTATCAATGGAACGAACCACAAAGAACAGCTTGTACACACCCAGAATGAATAAAGTCAGTATCGCCAGGGTAACGATGGCCAGGAACAGTCCTCTGCGGTGTTCCACGAATTTCTTCTGGAGCGTCGCCTGCTTCTTGGCCAGATCCAGTTCTCTGCTCCATCTTTCGTCGATGCTTTCGAACAGATTGATGATGTCATTTAACACCAGTTTCTTCCGCTTTTTGACAGCCGCACCGCCGGAATAGAATTCTCTGGTTTCCGTGAATGCCGCAGCCCGCGGAGCACTTTGTCTTCTGTAAGTCTCCTCTGCATACGCATTTCTGCGGGGAGGATTCTGTTTCGGACGGGGATCGCGCGGAATGTATTTTCGCTGGTATCCGTCACCGAAACGGTACTGCATTTCCCGTTCCTTGGAGCCTTTGGTCGTTACACGGTCATAGATATACAATACCTTCTGCTGACCCGGCCGTCCGGCATTTGCACCTGCCTGACCGGAACGATTTCCTGTCCGGCTGCCGTTTTGCTTCCTTCTCAGTTCCTCGCGGTTCTTTACCGAGAAGGTCTGTGTAGACTGCATCCGCATCCCCTCCTTTTCTCAGATTTTTGTTTTTCGCTTATTTCTTTGCCGCCGTCAGATCCATCAGATCCTTGTAGATCCGCTTGTTGGTATCCTCTGCCGCAAATTTCCGGATTCTGTTCTGCATATTCTCACGGATGCTGTCCCCGGCCGGACAAAGGAGTTCTTCCACCTTTGCCGTCAGAGGCTTGGCTTCATCCGTCAGTTCCTTTTCTTCAAACAGCAATGCCGCCTCATCATCCACCAGCACCCGTGCATTTTTGTACTGATGATTTTCCGCTACATTGGGAGACGGGATGAAGATCGCACATTTGCCTGTGGTAGCCAGCTCCGTTACCGTCATGGCACCGGCACGGTTGATGGTCAGGTCTGCCGCCGCCATTTTCACGGGCATATCAAAAATGTATTCGTTCAGCTGAATGTTCGGGTAGCGGTCCAGTCCCATTTCACGGAACTTTGCACTGCATTCTTCCCATTCGATGGAACCGGTGGCGTGGATATGCAGTACTTCCGGATGCTTGGATGTGAAATCACGCATCAGGTACAATACCGCTTCGTTTACCTTTTCCGCGCCCATGCTTCCGCCGTAGGAGAGGATCACGTATTTGTATTCGTCCCCGATGCCCAGCTGTGCTCTGGCTTCTTCCCTGCTCATGGCCTTGAAGGTGCCCATTACGGGGTTGCCCACCTGCATAAGCTTGCTTCTGTCACAGGTCAGGGTTTCGCCGGTACGCTCGAAGTTCAGATAGATGCGATCCACAAATTTCTGGAGCATCTTAACCGCAACACCGGCAATGGCATTGGATTCGTGGAGAGCTGTGGGGATGCCTCTGTCGGCCGCCGCTTTTACAACGGGCCAGCAAACATATCCGCCGGTGCCCACCACCAGATCGGGCTTGAATTCATCCAGTATCTTTTTGGCCTTGCCGACGGATGTGACCGCCAGATAAGCCGTTTTCAGGTTGGCCGGGGAAAGACTGCGGCGGATCCCCTGGATTTCCACATGGTACAGGGGATAACCTGCTTTCGGCACCAGTTTGTTTTCGATCCCTTTTTTCGTTCCCACAAATGCGATTACCGCATCGGGATCGTTCTGTTTTATGGTATTGGCAATGGCAAGTGCGGGATTGACGTGTCCGCCCGTACCGCCGCCGGTCATGAGAACTCGCATATTGACTCCAATTTCTGTCGTGAATTCCGGGTACTTATTCCAGACCCATTTCCTGTCGCGTCTGTTTGGCGATCAGGTCTTTTTCCTTCATATAATATTGTCGCGATATGGACAAGAGCACACCCATTTCCGCCAGCAGCACCACCAGTGAGGTTCCGCCGTAGGAGAAGAAGGGGAGGGAGATGCCGGTATTGAACATGATCTTGGTAACAACACACATATTCAGTATGGCCTGCAGACCTACGTGAGTGGTAATACCAAAGGCAACCAGGCAGGAGAATGTATCCGGTGCTCTGGCGGCAATCACGTAACCTCGCCAGACAAAAGCAAGATACAAAAGCACTAAGAACACGCCACCGATGAAGCCGAACTCTTCGCACCAGATGGAGAAAATAAAGTCCGTATGGGCTGCAGAAACGTAACTGTACTTCTGCCGGCTTTCACCAAGTCCCACGCCAAACAAACCGCCGGAACCGATGGCGTAAAGTCCCTGTGCCGTCTGATAGGCTTCACCAAGTATGTTGGCATCTTCGTCGAAGTACGTAGTAATACGCTTTAATGCATAACGATTGAAAAACAGAAATACACTGGCCGCCAGGATGCCCGCGCCGCCGTAAATGGGGAATGTCCACCGGAATTTACAGCCACCGATCAGGATAACAAACCATCCGATAAAGAAAATGATGATCGTACCCGACAGGTGCTTTTCCAGAAGGACAAGACCGCAGGCTAAAGCAATCAGCACACCCGGATAGAATACGTGGTACATGAACGTACCCTTTTTATCCAGATTGCTGTCGATCTGCTTTTTGTAGGTTTCGACATACCAGGCCAGGATGATGATCAGGGAGAACTTCATGATCTCGGAAGGCTGGATGGAGAAAATCTTCAGGTTCAGCCAGCGTTTTGCTTCCCCTTCGGATACACCGAAGATCAGCACTATGACCAAAAGGACAAGTGTTACACCGTATATCAGTTTGGCAATCAAGGGATGTCGGTAAAAACGGTAGGGGATCATGGACGTGATCAGCATAAAGAACAGTCCCAAACAGACGAATATGATCTGTCTTTTCCCGTAATAAAGCATATCCTTCCCTTCCGCCATAGCCGAAGGATAACTGGCGCTGAACACCATAACGGTACCGAGACAAACCAGAACCAGGATCAGACCCAGCATGATTTTGTCCACGCCGCCCTTGACACGTACGATATCCTTCTGCCATTCCCGTTCCTTGATTTCCGCACGGCGGAGCTTCTGTTCCTGCCGGGGTGTCAGTGCGCGGGGCTGGTCGATGGATGTGTTTTTCGGACGGTATGTGCCGTTTCTGCCGCCGGTCCGGGGTCGCATCTGTTCGGGCTTGCGCACGGGCTGTGCTCTGCCGGAGGAAGCAAAACGGCCTGTTCCCTGCTGTGTTCTGCCGGGCTGCATATGGTCGGGATTACTGCTGCGGCCGGATGTGAAACGGTAGGCAGGGGGTGCCATATGGTTTTTGGAAGAGGGGTTTGTTTTCTGTGTATTCTGCATCCGGGAAGATGCCGGACGCTGACTTTGGGGAGGAGCAGAAGTTCTGTTTACCTGATCAGGTCTTCTTCTGACATGGCGATTCCCGTTTGTATACGATTCCTGCGGCACGAAAATCACCTGTCCTTTCCCTGTATTTTACAGAATCAGCGCAAGCCGAACAGCAGGGACACAAGAGCCGCCGCCGCTGTAATACCGCTTGCTGCAAATACGATTTTGATCTCCGACCATCCCTTTTTCTCAAAGTGGTGATGAATGGGAGCCATAAGAAACAATCTTTTGCCATGGGTCAGTTTGAAGTATAAGACCTGCAGCATAACGGATGCGGTTTCGATGATGTACACGATACCGAACACCACAACCAGCAGGGGATTCTTCATCATGAAGGAACCGCCGACCACCAGTCCGCCGAGGAAGAGAGAACCGGTGTCTCCCATGAACACTCTTGCGGGATAGAAATTGTAAACCAGGAATCCGCCGCAGGCACCCATCATGATGCCGCCCAGCAGAGTCAGTCCGCTGTCGGGTTCCGCCTGTCCGTTCAGGAATCCGGCTGCCGCAAAGAACACGCCCACGATCAGGGTCACGCCCGATGCCAGACCGTCGATACCGTCCGTCAGGTTTACGCTGTTGATGATACCGGTCAGCAGTACCATGGCGAATACGTAATAGAGGATGCCAAGCTCCAGTTCAGCGCCCACGAAGGGAATATAGAGCGTGGTATTTGCGCCGCAGACCAGAGTCATTCCCACCAGATACAAAGCGGAAACGATCAGCTGCAGCAGGAATTTCTGTTTTGCGGTCAGGCCTTCGTTCTGCTTTTTACGCAGTTTGGCCGCGTCGTCGATACAGCCGATCAGACCGCCTGCCACACCCAGAGCGAGGGTGAAAACGAAAGGCAGTGTGGAACGGATACCGTCCGTTACGGCAAAGTAAACGGAGCCTGCGATACCCACCACCACGGCGGCAATAATGAAAGCAAATCCGCCCATGGTGGGAGTGCCTTCCTTGCTTTTGTGCCAGCGGGGACCGATATCCAGTATGGTCTGCCCCATCTTACGGCTTTTCAGAATCGGAATCAGCTTCCGGGAGATGAGAACGGTCAGAACGAACGTGCACACCAAGGCAAGTAAAAACACAATCTTATAACTCATGAACGATCCTTACACTTTCCAAATCTTGATCAGACGCTCATCTGCGTCCCGTACGTCTCTGACGTCTCTTTTTCATACATTCAATAATACGTTCCGCCTGTACCGCACGGCTTGCTTTGACCAGCAGCACATCCCCGGGCTTCAGCGCCGACAGAATCATATCCGCCATACCCTGTGCATCACGGGTGTCCAGGCATACAAACACGTTTTCCGCGCGGATGCCCTTCTTGATCGCGGCTTCCGCAATGATGTCCGCCATCATACCGAAGCAGAACAGCTTCTGTACCTGCATCTGTGCGGCGTACTGTCCCAGCTGATCGTGCATCAGACGGGAGTATTCGCCAAGCTCCAGCATATCCCCCAGCAGTGCCGCCGGCTGTGCCCCCTTCTTCGCGGAAATGGACACAAGCACGTCAATCGCCGCACGCATGGATTCGGGACTGGCGTTGTAGCAGTCGTCGATCACGGTAATACCGCCGACCTCGTAAATCTTCTGACGCATATCCGCACCGACGAAGGACATCAGTCCCCGGCGGATCTGTTCGTCGCTCATCCCCAGCATAACGCCTACCGCATAGGCTGCCAGAGAATTGTATACATTATGCTTGCCCAGCGCGGGAATTTCCACATTGGTCACGGCTTTGTTGTCGTAGATCAGGTCGTACACGATCCCGTCGGTTTTCTGACGGATATTCACAGCACGGAAATCACCGTTGCGGTTGTAAATACTCATGATGTACGGCTTGGGATCCAGCGTTTCGTACTGTTCGTACAGCAGAGGTTCATCGGCGTTGAGCAGCAGCTTACCGTTCTTGCTGAGGCCCAGACGGATTTCCATCTTCGCCCGGCAGATGTTTTCTCTGGTGCCCAGGGTGGCCAGATGGGATGTACCGATATTGGTAACAATGGCGATGTCGGGACGGACCAGCTTGGTCAGGTATTCGATTTCCCCGAGGTCGCTCATGCCCATTTCGATAACGGAAATCTGATCGTCCGGAGAAAGATCCAGAAGCGTCAGGGGCATACCCAGTTCATTGTTCAGATTGCCGTGGGTCTTATGGGTCTTGAAAGCCGCAGAGGTAACTGCCGCCACAAATTCCTTGGTAGTGGTCTTGCCCACGCTGCCGGTGATGGCTACGAAGGTGGCCTTGGAGAAGCCTCTGTACCAGCCCGCCAGCGTACCCATGGCACGGATTACATCCTCCACCACGATCGCGCAGAAGGGTCTGCCGCAGTTTCTGGCGTTTTCCGGTACTCTCTGGCAGATAAAGCAGGTCGCGCCCGCCAATGCCGCTTCGGCAATAAAATCACAACCGTCCACTCTGCTGCCCCGGATCGCACAGAAGATCAGACCTTCCGCCGCTTCCTTCGAATTGGTAGTCAGACCTGTCTGTACCGTTTCCGTACTGCAGTCGTTATATATTTCCAACTTGCCCCCTGTAACCTTTGCGATTTCCGCAGGGGTCAGGGTTTTTAGTTTCAGTTCAACACTCATTCTCCTCTGCCGTGCCTTTCCCACGTTTTCCAATGTCACGTGCTGTCTGCGTTTCCGATTTCATTACGCAGTTTATCGTTGTCCGACGCCTGTCACCCGCCGGAGGTTTATTCGAATTCATTTCTGCCGGGTTTCATGCCGGACAGTGCTTCGCGTACGATCGCTTCCTCATCAAAAGGAATCTTCGCGCCGCCGCGGATTTCATAGTTTTCGTGTCCCTTGCCGCAGAGCAGGAGGATCTCTCCCGCCACAGCCGTACGGACACTGTACAGAATGGCTTCCCGTCTGTCGGGGATCACTTCATACGGGACGGTTTCTTCCATACCCGCTGTGATATCGGCGATGATGGCTGACGGATCTTCAAACCGGGCATTATCCGATGTGACGATCACTCTGTGTGCCAGCTTCTGTGCCGCCTGACCCATGAGAGGCCGCTTGCCTTTGTCCCTGTTGCCGCCGCATCCGAAAACGACAGTCAGCCGTTCCGGGTTCATGGCCAGTGCCGTTTCCAGCACTCCGGTCAGGGCCGCAGGTGTATGGGCATAATCCAGATAAACACTAAATGGTGCATCCGCAAGATCAAGTTTCTGCATCCGTCCGGGTACGCAGGGCATATCCGCCGCCGCTTCCTTCACCGTAACGGGATCCACACCCATCTGCAGGGCCGCACACGCCGCTTCCATGGTATTGTACACGGAGTATTTCCCCACAAGAGGTGTTTTCAGCCGGAATATGGCGTCGTCTCCGCAGTACAGATAGGATATTCCCTCCGCACCGTGGTCCGCAAACCGCATGGCCGTCACATTCCTCTGCAGATTCCTGCCCATCCCGCAGGTCAGAAACCGTATGGGATTTCCGGGAGTCTGCCCGGCCAGTCGGATCAGCGCATCGCAGTACGGATCGTCTCCGCACAGGATGCCGATCTCAGCGCCCATGGAGGAAAACAGTCTTGCTTTGACAGCCAGATACGCTTCCATGGTACCGTGGTAATCCAGATGCTCCCTTGCCAGGTTGGTGAATATCGCGATCTTCGGACGTACGCCGTCGGTTTTGCGCAGATCCAGTCCGTGAGAGGATGCTTCGTACAGCAGTACATCACATCCGGCATCCCGCATCATGGCAATGGCACCGTAGAAATATTCCGGATCCGGTGTGGTCATGGCACCCGCCGCGTCTTCCACGGATGAGCCGCCGTGATCGCCAAGGGGAATCACCTCGTCTCCCGCCAGAGAGGCTGTCGTTGTGATACAGCCGACTTTATGTCCGGCCTTTTCCAGCATATGCTTCAGAATGTACTCAACGGAGGTTTTCCCGCCC
>SVTO01000005.1 GCA_015063745.1 Oscillospiraceae bacterium
TCGTCAGAAGCAGAAAGGGTCTCCGCAGAAATGACGGTTCCTATATCAAGTTCGACGAAAACGCAGCCGTAATTATCAATGAAGACAAGAACCCCAAGGGTACCCGTATCTTCGGGCCTGTAGCTCGTGAACTCCGTGAACACGAATACACCAAGATCCTGTCCCTTGCACCCGAAGTTCTTTAATGGAGGTACGATAAGATGATGAAAAAGCTTCATGTAAAGACGGGCGATATGGTCATCGTAGTTTCCGGTGACGACAAGGGCAAGACCGGTAAGGTCGTTGAAGTTTCTCCCAAGGAAGGTAAAGTAATCGTAAGCGGCGTGAATCTGGTAAAGAAGCACGTTAAGCCGAGACCTCCGAAGGAAAACGGCGGTATTCTGGAAGTTGAAGGCGCTATGTACGCTTCCAAGGTTCAGCTGTACTGCGAAAAGTGCAAGAAACCCACAAGAGCTGCCCACAAGATGGACGGCGAAAAGAAAGTTCGCGTTTGCACCAAGTGCGGCGCTGAACTGTAATTCGGAGGTGTACGATGGCTGCAAGAATGAAAGAATTATACACTTCTGAAGTTGCTCCCGCTCTGATGAAGAAATTCGAATACAAGAGCGTAATGCAGATTCCGAAGTTGGATAAGATCGTTATCAACGTAGGCGCCGGTGATGCTAAGGAAAACTCCAAAGTAATCGACGCTATCATGACAGACCTGGCCGCAATCACCGGTCAGAAGCCTGTACCTACCTATGCTAAGAAATCCGTTGCGAACTTCAAGCTGCGTGAAGGCATGAAGATCGGTGTAAAGGTTACTCTGCGCGGCGAAAAGATGTACGAATTCATGGACAGACTGTTCAACTTCGCACTGCCCCGCGTACGTGACTTCAAGGGTATCAACCCCGACGCATTCGATGGCCGCGGTAACTACGCACTGGGTCTGAAAGAACAGCTGATCTTCCCCGAAATCGAATACGATAAGGTAGAAAAGATCCGTGGTATGGACATTTGCTTCGTAACCACCGCTCAGACAGACGCAGAAGCCAAGGAACTGCTCACTCTCATGGGCGCTCCCTTCGCTAAGTAATTCAGGAGGTAGGAATAAATGGCTAAAACATCTATGATTCTCAAGCAGCAGAAGAAGCAGAAGTTCTCTACCAGAGAATACAACCGCTGCAAGATCTGCGGCCGCCCCCACGCTTACCTCCGCAAGTACGGTATCTGCCGTATCTGCTTCCGTGAGCTGGCTTACAAGGGCGAAATCCCGGGCGTGCGTAAGGCATCCTGGTAATTCCACTTTATTTCCCGATTGACAGGGGAGACAAATAAAACCCTCCCCTTCAATACCCCTCGGCCGGGAGAAATCCCGACAGAGGCAATATACGTTCCCCACAGATAGGAAAATCTGTCAAAGACAGGTTTTAACCCTCTGTGTGCGGCCCCTCAAAGCTGTTGAGGAAGGTAAAAATCCTGATCAGAACTGTGGGGCAGCAAGACAAATTATTACTTGCATGACAGGAGGACACAATTATGCAGATTTCTGACGTTATCGCCGATATGCTCACTCGTATCAGAAATGCGAATAACGCAAAGCACGAAACCGTTGATATTCCCGCTTCCAACATGAAGAAGGCTATTGCCGACATTCTTCTGAACGAAGGTTTTATCAAGGGCGTGCAGGTCATCGAAGATGGCAAGCAGGGCATCATCCGTATCACTCTGAAGTATGAAGCCGGTAAGCAGAAGGTTATTCACGGTCTCCGCCGTGTTTCCAAGCCCGGTCTTCGTATCTACTCCAACTGTGAAGATATGCCCAAGGTTATGAACGGCCTCGGCATCGCGATCGTATCCACTTCCAAGGGTATCATGACCGACAAGAAAGCTAGACGTGAAAATGTAGGCGGCGAGATCCTCGCTTTTGTCTGGTAAGAGAAAGGGAGGCACAATATGTCAAGAATCGGTAGAGCTCCCATTACGGTTCCCGCTGGCGTAACCGTAACTGTGGGAGATGATAATCTCATTACTGTAAAGGGTCCCAAGGGCACTCTGACCTACACCGCACCTGCTGCAATGACCGTTAAGGTTGAAGGTGCAGTGGTTACTGTTACCCGTCCTGACGACGAAGCAGAAAACCGCTCTCTGCATGGTCTGACCCGTACCCTGATCAACAACATGGTTGAAGGCGTATCCAAGGGATACGAAAAGAAGCTGGAAATCGTAGGCGTTGGTTACAGAGTAGCTAAGGAAGGCAAGCGCATCGTTCTGAACGTTGGTCATTCCCATCCTATCTACTTCAACGAAGACGATAAGGTTAGCTTCGATGTTCCGGATGCAAATACCATTATCGTAAAGAGCTTTGATAAGCAGTACTGCGGTCACGTTGCAGCGAACATCCGCTCCAAGAGACCTCCGGAACCTTATCACGGTAAGGGTATCAAGTACAGCGACGAACACGTACGTCGTAAGGCCGGAAAGACCGGTAAATAATGAAAGGAGACGTTACAAATGGTTAGCAAGAAGGATAAAAATGCGCAGCGTCTTAAGAGACATAAGAGAGTTCGTGCGAAAGTGTCCGGTACCGCTGAACGTCCCCGTCTCGCAGTTTACCGTTCCAACGCACATATCTATGCACAGATCATTGACGATGTCAATGGTGTAACCCTGTGCGCCGCTTCTTCCACCGAAAAGGGCTTTGAAGGCATCGGCAGCAACAAGGAAGCTGCTAAGAAGGTCGGCATGGCTATCGCTGAAAGAGCAAAGGCAAAGGGTATCGACGCTGTAGTCTTTGACCGCGGCGGTTATATCTATCACGGACGTGTATCGGAACTTGCAGCAGGCGCAAGAGAAGGCGGCCTGAACTTCTAATCTGCAAGCCCCCGGTTTGTACACCCGGCGAAACGGCGGCTCGTCCGTCATGCCGCGCTTCCTCTGACATAGTCACACAGATTCCGAGCCTGTGTGGAAGCCCGGTCCCCGTTTCCCGGCAGATTATCATTTCTATATTAAATTTGGAGAGACGAAATGGCTAAGAGATTTAATCCCGAAGAACTCGACCTGCAGGAAAAGCAGGTTGTCATCCGCCGTGTATCCAAGACAGTAAAGGGTGGTCGTATTGCCCGCTTCGCTGCTGTTATGGTTGTAGGCGATGAAAACGGTCACGTAGGCTACGGTATCGGTAAGGCTGCCGAAGTTCCGGAAGCAGTTCGTAAGGCTGTTGAAGATGCAAAGAAAAACATGATCGAAGTATCCCTGAACGACACCACCATTCCCCACGAAGTACTGGGCGAATACGGTGCAGGCAGCGTACTGCTGAAGCCGGCTCCCAAAGGTACCGGTATCATCGCAGGTAAGACTGTTCGTGTTGTAATGGAAATGGCCGGCATTAAGAATATCCGTTCCAAGTGCCTGCGTTCCAACAACCCCGTAAACGTTGTTAAGGCTACTTTCGAAGGTCTGAAGATGCTCCGCACTGCTGAACAGGTTGCTAAGACCCGTGGCATCAGTGTAGAACAGGTAACAGAATAAGGAGGTTATGAGAATGGAAAACGTAAAGGTAACTCTGAAGAAGAGTCTCATAGCCGCAAAGCCCAACCAGAAGGCAACTGCCGCCTCCCTCGGCCTGCGTAAGATCGGTGATTCCATCGTTCACGCAGCAGGTCCGGTGCTTGACGGTAAAGTTAAGGTACTCGCTCACCTGGTATCCGTGGAGAAGGCGTAAGCCCTCCGAAAGAAATTTTAAGAAGGATTTTTAGTAAGGAGGAAAACACGTATGAAGCTCCATGAACTTGCTCCGGCACCCGGTTCCGTTAAGGAAGGTTTCCGGAAGGGCAGAGGTCCTGGATCCGGTAACGGCAAGACTGCCGGTAAGGGTCACAAGGGTCAGAATGCACGTTCCGGCGGCGGTGTCCGTATTGGTTTTGAAGGCGGTCAGCTCCCTCTGTACAGAAAGCTGCCCAAGAGAGGTTTCAAGAATCACTTTGCAACCGAATATGCGATTGTAAATGTTGAAACCCTGAATAAGTATTTTAATGACGGTGATACCGTTAATCTGGAAGCCCTGATGGCTGCCGGCATTATTAAGAAGTCTTTAGACGGTCTGAAGGTCCTCGGCAACGGCGAAATCACTAAAAAATTAACCGTTGAAGCATCTGTCTTCTCTGCAAGCGCAAAGGAAAAGATAGAAGCAGTTGGTGGAAAGACCGAGGTGGTATAAAGTGTTTGAGACAATCAAAAATGCGTGGAAAGTTGCGGATCTGAAGAAGAAACTTCTGTTTACTCTTTTCATCATCGTGCTGTACCGCGTAGGTACCGCGATCCCGATTCCGTATGTGGATTCCAATATGCTGAGTCTGTACATGTCTGCAACCGGCGGATCCATCTTCGATTATCTGAATCTGATCACTGGTAACGCATTTGCGAACGCTACGCTTTTTGCTCTTGGTATCAACCCCTATATCACAGCATCCATCGTAATGCAGCTTCTCTGCATCGCCATCCCTGCCCTGGAAAGACTTTCCAAGGAAGGCGAAGACGGCAAGAAGAAGATCAACCAGATCACCCGCTACGTTACCGTAGGTCTGGGTCTGATTACCGCTTTTGGTTATTATCAGCTGCTCAGAGCGAACCACATTCTGACTGAAGACACCGTGTTCGCTGCATTCGTAATCATCCTCAGCTACTGCGCCGGTTCTTCTCTGGTTATGTGGCTGGCTGAAAAGATCAACGAAAACGGTATCGGCAACGGTATCTCCATGATCCTGTTTGCCAACATCATTTCCCGTCTGCCCGCAGGTGTGAGCACTCTGATTGCTCTGGTAACCGGTAAGGGTACCTACCTGAAGGCTGACAAGACCACCGGTAACATTCCGCTGTGGCTCGGTATCGTTCTCGCTGTTGTTATCGTAGTGTTTGCTATCGCAATGGTAGCCTTCATCGTATGGATGACACACAGTGAACGTCGTATTCCGGTACAGTACGCAAAGAAAGTTGTCGGCAGAAAAGTATATGGCGGCCAGTCCTCCAATCTGCCCATCAAGGTCAACATGACCGGCGTTATGCCCATCATCTTCGCGAACTCTATCATTACGATCCCCCAGACCATCGCTATGTTCCTGCCTACTCCCGCGGAAGGCTCCTTCTGGGCTGGCTTCCTCGGCCTGTTCGCATCCGATAGCGTGTTCTATGCGATCCTGACCTTTGTTCTGATCGTTGCATTCGCATACTTCTACATCTCCATTTCTTTCAACCCCGTAGAAGTTGCCAACAACATGAAGGCAAACGGCGGTTTCATTCCCGGTATTCGTCCCGGTCGTCCGACCTCGGACTATATCACCAAGATTTTGTCCCGTGTAACCTTTATCGGCGCTCTGTGCCTTGGCATTATCGCAGTCATTCCGCTGCTGGCTAACATTGTTACCCGCGGCGCAATGTCCGGTCTCGCATTCGGCGGTTCTTCCGTAATCATCCTCTGCGGTGTAATTCTGGAAACCATCCGTGAGATCGAAGCACAGATGACCATGCGTCATTATAAAGGATTCCTTGAATAATACCGGTCGGTATTGTTTGTGAAACAAGCGGGAAACGGCGGAGGACTACACATTTGTGTTCCCTGCCGTTTTCCTGCCTTGTTCGGGTTTTTATCATTATACGCTGTTACAGGAGATTAAAATGAGAAAAATCAATCTGATTCTTCTTGGCGCACCCGGTGCCGGCAAAGGTACCCAGGCTGAGATCATCTCTGAAAAATTCGCAATTCCCTCTATTTCCACCGGTGCTATGATCCGTGAAGCAATCGCATCCGGCAGCGAACTGGGTCTGCGTGTTAAGAGTTTTATCGATAAGGGCGACCTTGTTCCCGATGCTGTTGTGATCGACATCATCAAGGATCGGCTGGCCAAGCCCGACTGCGCAAACGGTTTCATTCTGGACGGTTTCCCGCGTACGGTTCCCCAGGCAGCAGCTCTGGACGAAATGGGCGTGGAAATCACCGACGTTATTTCCATCGAAGTAGCGGACGAGGCCATCATGGAACGTATGGGCGGCAGACGGGTATGTAAGAAGTGCGGTGCAACCTATCACGTGAAGTACAATCCTTCTCCCAACGGAGATCATTGTGCCTGCGGCGAAGCTCTGATCATTCGTTCCGACGATGATCCGGAAGTTGTTAAGAGCCGCCTCGTGGTATATCACGAACAGACCGAACCCCTGAAGGATTTCTATCAGGAAAAGGGTCTGCTGAAACTGGTATTCGGTCGGGAAAAGCTGGAAGAAACCACTGCCCTGACCATGGAAGCACTGGCATAAGGTCTGAAAAAGACAGAAAGCATATTGTTTTATGATTATTGTGAAAACCGCTGAACAGATCCGTCGTATGCAGCTGGCGGGAAGAATCACCGGTGAAGCACTGCTCCTGGCCGGCGAAATGGTCAAGGAAGGTGTGACCACCAAACAGCTCGACGACAAGATCCGGCAGCATATCGAAAAAAGCGGCGCGAAACCCTCCTTCCTCGGATATGGCGGATTTCCCGGCAGCGCGTGCATTTCCATCAATAATGAAGTCATCCACGGTATCCCCTCCAAGGATCGGGTACTGCAGGAGGGCGACATCGTCAAAATCGACGTGGGCGCATTCATCGGCGGCTTCCACGGAGACAGCGCCAATACCTTCGGGGTTGGCAGAATCTCTCCCGAAGCACAGAAGCTGATCGATGTGACCAAGCGCAGTTTTGAGTTGGGTGTGGCTGCCATCAATGTGGAAACCGGCCGCGTGGGCGATATCGGCAATGCCGTGGATACCTACGTCAGAGCGAACGGGTTCTCTACCGTAAAGAAATATGTTGGCCACGGTATCGGTACCGACCTCCACGAAGATCCCAACATTCCCAATTTCGGAACGGCGGGCCGTGGCGCGAGACTGTGCCGGGGTATGGTCATCTGTATCGAGCCCATGGTAAACATGGGTGGTCACGAGGTAAACGAACGTCCCGATCATTGGACAGTCGTTACCAAGGACGGCTCCCTTTCCGCCCATTATGAACATACCGTTGCGCTGACTGCCGACGGTCCGGTTCTGCTGACAAAGGTGGACTGAGATGTCCCGGGAAGAGAATATCCTATTCGGTACAGTGGTTCAGTCCGTCTGCGGAAGAGACAGATTCCGGGTGTTCCTCGTGCTGGAGGAAGGCACGGAGCGGGACTATCCCACCCTAAAAGTGGTGAACGGTGTCCTGCATAAGCTGGAAAAACCGAAGATCAAACACCTGTCCCACGTTCGTGTGATCGGACATCTGACAGAGGAAGAGATCGCCGATTGGAAAGCTGACTATTCTGACAAAAAAACGGCGGAATTGGCTGCAAAATATGATCACAACGGAGAAAATACTGGTTTGATGCATAAAAAAATCAAATCCGTATTGACATAACAGAGGTTTTCACGTATAATATTAAACGGTGTGCTATGGCAATTTACCAAATACTGCATAGCAGAAACTGCACACAATGGAGGAGACGCTTTTGCCTAAGGATGACGTAATTGAATTCGAAGGTACGATCGTGGAAGCACTGCCGAACGCAACGTTCAAGGTAAAACTTCCCAATGATATGATCGTGACGGCTCATATTTCCGGCAAACTCAGAATGAACTATATCAGAATTCTCCCCGGGGACAAAGTAACGGTGGAAGTATCCATCTATGACCCCACAAAGGGAAGAATCACGTGGAGAACAAAGGGTTGATTTTGGCACACGTGGCCGCGTGTACGGCTGCACAGCTCTGAATCCGAAAGGGTTTCGAGAAGGCGGAAAACTTGCATTC
Organism: Oscillospiraceae bacterium; assembly: GCA_015063745.1. Classification (GTDB taxonomy): domain Bacteria; phylum Bacillota; class Clostridia; order Oscillospirales; family CAG-272; genus UMGS1696. The sequence continues at coordinate 7,802 of SVTO01000005.1, forward strand.
CGCCGGAAGGTCATCCGGAGCATACCTTATATAATAGGTAGATGACCGGGTAGACAGAGCGAGCGGACAGGTGTGAAAAAAGCGCTCTTTTGTCCCTAAGAACAGGGAGCTGAGCCTTGTTCTGTTTCCGGTGTCGGGATTTCGCATTTCACCGACATGGGGGATGAATACTCAGATGAACAAGAGAAAGGTGGAAAAATACTGTGAAAGTTAAGCCTTCCGTAAAAAAGATCTGCGATAAGTGCAAGGTTATCAAGCGCCATGGCCGCGTTATGGTAATCTGTGAAAATCCCAAGCACAAGCAGAGACAGGGTTAATTTCGAGAAAGGTGGAAGAAGCATATGGCTCGTATATCCGGTGTTGATATTCCGAATTCCAAGCGTGTCGAGATCGCTCTTACCTATATTTACGGTATCGGTCTGAAGAGCTCCAAGGATATCTTAGCTAAGACTGGCATCAATCCTGACATCAGAGCAAAGGATCTTACCGAAGACGACATCGCAAAGCTGCGTGACGAAATTGAAAACAACTACACTGTAGAAGGTGAACTTCGTCGTGAAGTTGCCATGAACATCAAGCGTCTCGTAGAAATCAACTGCTACCGCGGCATTCGTCACAGAAAAGGCCTGCCGGTTCGTGGTCAGAGAACCAAGACCAACGCAAGAACCAGAAAAGGTCCCGCTAAGACGATCGCTAACAAGAAGAAGTAATAAAGGAGTGAGAGAACGAAATGGCTAAAGTCGCTAAGAAAGTCATCAAGAAGCGTCGTGACCGGAAGAATATTGAAAAAGGTCATGCACATATCCGTTCTACCTTCAACAATACCATCGTAACCATCACTGATGTTATGGGTAACACCGTAGCATGGGCATCCTCCGGCGGCATGGGCTTCAAGGGTTCCAAGAAGAATACTCCCTTCGCTGCTCAGACTGCTGCAGAAGCTGCTGCAAAGGGCGCCGTTGAACATGGTATGAAGACTGTTGAAGTTTACGTTAAGGGCCCCGGTAACGGACGTGAAGCCGCTATTCGTGCGCTGCAGACCGCTGGTCTGGACATCACCCTGATCAAGGACGTTACCCCCATCCCTCACAACGGATGCCGTCCGCCCAAGCGTAGAAGAGTATAAGGAAATTTTAGGAGGAAAATAATATGGCAAGATATACAGGTCCTTCCTGCAAGCTCTGCCGCAGAGAAGGCAAGAAGCTTTTCCTCAAGGGAGATCGCTGCTTATCTGATAAGTGTGCCGTTGCCCGCCGCACGACCGTTCCCGGTCAGCATGGTGCAGGCCGCAAGCAGATCAAGGAATATGGCCTCCAGCACAGAGAAAAGATGACTGCACGCCGTTACTATGGTGTACAGGAAAAGCAGTTCAAGTCCTACTATGTAAAGGCTGATAAGAAGGCCGGCGTTACCGGTGAAAACCTGCTGACCATTCTGGAATGCCGTCTGGACAATCTGGTATATAGAATGGGTCTGGCATCCAGCCGTAAGGAAGCACGTCAGCTGGTTCGTCACGCACACTTCACTCTCAACGGCAAGAAGGTAGACATTCCGTCCATCATCTGCAAGGTTGGCGATGTAGTGGCACTGAAGGAAAAGAGCAAGGGCTCCGAAAAGTTCAAGGCTCTGATCGAAGCTTCCGAAAGCGCTGTAACACCCAAGTGGCTGGAAGTTGACCAGGCAAACGCATCTGCAAAGATGATCGCTATGCCCAAGAGAGACGACGTGGACTTCCCGTTCGAAGAACAGCTCATCGTCGAACTTTACTCCAAGTAATAACCTACCCCAGGATCAGCTCTGCGGGACAGTTATCCCCTACCGAAGGGCAGAAACGGTTTGGAGTGAAGTTCGACTGTACCCGGAGCTTACGTCTGCATTTTGCAAGAATCAGTGTATTCCCGAAAATATGTGGATTTGCAAAAATTTGAAACGGAGGGTTATTATATAAATGATTGAGATAGAGAAGCCGAATATTGCGACGATCAATTTAAGCGAAGACGGTACCAACGGGAAGTTCATTATTGAACCCCTGGAAAGAGGCTACGGCATCACGCTGGGCAACTCTCTCCGCCGTGTACTGCTCAGTTCCCTTCCCGGCGTAGCGGTAACCAATATCAAGATCGACGGCGTACTTCATGAAATTTCCACCATACCCGGTGTGAAGGAAGACGTTACCGAGATCGTACTGAATGTTAAAGGCATTACCGCAAAGCTGCACTCCGATGAACCCAAGACTGTGATCATTGACACCACAGGTGCCTGTGACATCACCGCCGGCGACATCAAGCAGGATGCGGATATCGAGATTCTGAATCCCGATCACCACATCGCAACCGTAGGCGAAAACGTTCGCTTCTACATGGAGCTGACCTTCGATCACGGCCGCGGCTATGTATCCCAGGAAAAGAACAAGCAGATTTACCAGGCAAACAGCCAGGGTGTATCGGCTCCCATCGGCACCATTTTCACAGACTCGATTTACACTCCGGTTTATAACGTAAACTACACCGTCGAAAACACCCGCGTCGGCAGCAATACCGACTATGACAGACTGACTCTTGAAGTTCTGACAAACGGCGTGATTTTGGCGAAGGAAGCGATTTCTCTCGGCGCCAAGATACTCAACGAGCATCTCAATTTGTTCGTCGATCTTTCCGACGAAGCAAAGAATGCGGAAATCATGGTTGAACGCGAAGAAACCATCAAGGAAAAGGTTCTTGAGATGACCATTGAGGAGCTTGATATGTCCGTCCGCAGCTTCAACTGCCTGAAGCGCGCCGGCATAGACACCGTAGAAGACCTGATTAACAGAACCGAAGACGACATGATGAAAGTGCGTAACCTCGGTAAGAAGTCGCTGGAAGAAGTTATCCAGAAGCTGCACTCCCTCGGTCTGGATCTCAAGAAAGAGGAAGAATAATAAAACCTCTTTCGCCGCCTGATCCGAATCAGGCCCACGACAGACTGACAGCAGTGCTGTAAAGAAGATTGAGTAAAGCCCTGATTGTTGGGCGATTTTCCGACGGTTAAACCGGACGGATCAAAGTAAGCAAAAGGAGGACATGGAAAATGCCCGGTACCAGAAAACTCGGCAGACCCACGGCTCACAGAAACGCTATGCTTCGTGGTATGGTAACCTACCTCATCGAGAACGGTTCCATCGAAACCACCCTGACTCGCGCTAAGGAAGTTCGTGCCATCGCTGAAAAGATGATTACCCTTGGCAAGAAGAACACCCTTGCCAGCCGCCGCGCAGCTCTTGCATACATCACCAAAGAAGATGTTGTAAAGAAGCTCTTCGACGAAACTGCTCCCAAATATGCAGATCGCACCGGTGGTTACACCCAGATCTATAAGCTCGGCCCCCGCCGCGGTGATGCAGCCGAAATGGCCCTCATCAAGCTCGTAGACTAATCTATACAAAATCACACCAGGCTTTTTAGTCTGGTGTTTTTGTTTTTCCGGGGGAGGGAGAGAAACTTTTTGCCAAAAAGCTTCTCTCCCTCCCCCGGGCCCCCTCCTTCTTTTCAAAAAACTTTGGGAAGGGGTTTTGGGGGGGAGAGGTTGACAGTGGGGGGATTTGGTTGTATAATGGTGGAAATAGTTTGTTTGGGGAGGGATTGTGATGATTGTTCGGTATTATAGGGCGGATGATGTGCCGGTGATGCGGGTGATTTGGAATCAGGTTGTGGAGGATGGAATTGCGTTTCCGCAGTTAGACTGTCTGACGGAAGAGGAGGCAGAGGCGTTTTTTGCCGAGCAGACCTGCTGTGCGGTGGCGGAACAGGATGGGAAGGTTGTGGGGTTATATATTCTGCATCCCAACAATATCGGCCGCTGCGGGCATATCGGGAACGCCAGTTATGCGGTGGAACGGAGCTGCCGCGGTATGGGTGCGGGGGAAGCATTGGTGAGCCATTGTCTGACCGCCGCGAAGGAAAAAGGTTTCCGTTTGATCCAGTTCAATGCTGTAGTAAAGACCAACGCTCCGGCACGACATATTTACGAAAAGCTTGGGTTTGTAACCTTGGGCACGATTCCCGGCGGCTTCCGGATGGATGACCGGTATGAGGATATTGTGCTGTATTATTACGAACTGTAAAAAAGAAAATCCGGAGTTAAACAAATAACTCCGGATTCTTTAATTTCATCAGTTGCTGAAGCCTTTTTTAAAGTTTTGTGAAAAGAGGCAGGGTGCCGGTACGATATTCCATCAGACAAGTTCAGCAATATCGTAAATCAGCCGTTCGGTCTTTTCCCAGCCGAGGCAGGGGTCGGTGATGGATTTACCGTAAACGTCTTCGCCGATCTTCTGTGCACCGTCTTCGATGTAACTTTCGATCATAAAGCCTTTGACCATCTTTTTGATATCCGCATTATGGCGGCAGCTGTAGAGGACTTCCTTGACGATACGGGGCTGTTCGAGGTGTTTTTTGCCGGAGTTGGCGTGGTTGGTATCGATAATGGCGGCGGGGTTGGCAAGACCGCTGGCTGCGTAGACTTCGCAGAGATTGAGCAGGTCTTCGAAGTGATAGTTGGGCATGGAATGGCCCTGTTTATTCACGTATCCGCGCATGATGGCATGGCTCAGGGGGTTGCCCTGGGAGTGCACTTCCCAGCCGCGGTAGATGAAGGTATGGGCGTGCTGGGCGGCTGTGATGGCGTTCATCATAACGGATAGATCGCCGCCGGTGGGGTTCTTCATACCAACGGGGATGGATAATCCGCTGGCGGTCAGACGGTGCTGCTGGTTTTCCACGGAGCGTGCACCGATGGCCACATAGGCCAGAATATCGTTCAGATAACGGTAGTTTTCCGGGTACAGCATTTCGTCGGCACAGGTGAAGCCGGTTTCCTTCAGCGCACGGATGTGCAGCTCACGGATGGTAACGATACCCTTGTACATATCCGGCTTTTCATTCGGGTCGGGCTGGTGCAGCATACCCTTGTAGCCGTCACCGGTGGTTCTGGGCTTGTTTGTGTAGATGCGGGGGATAATATATACCTTATCCGCAACCTTCTCCTGTACCTTCGCCAGGCGGTTGATATAGTCCAGTACGCTGTCTTCGTTGTCGGCGGAGCAGGGGCCGATGATCAGCAGAAACTTATCGGACGCACCGGTGAAAATGTCCGCAATCTCCTTCTCTCTGCGGGCAACGATCTGCTGCTGTTCCGTGGTCAGAGGGTACATCTTCTTTACATCCATGGGGATGGGCAGTTTTCTTTCAAAAATCATATTCATAAGGCAAATTCTCCCTTTCTTTTACATTTTATCAAACAGCGCCCGTCTTGCTGTGGACTGACGCATCATTTCCTGCATATCTTTCACATTTCCCTCGGCGACCATGTCTCTGAGAGAAATAAACTGCTTCAAAAACAAATCCATCTGCTGCAGAAGCGGCTCTCTGTTCTCCATGAACAGCTCGCTCCACATATATTCGTTGATCCGCGCAATACGGGTCAGATCCCGGAAGGAGTCCCCGGTGAACTTTTCCATGTTCTCCTTGTCGTTGCAGGTCATCAGCGCAACCGCAATGCAGTGGGTCAGCTGGGACAGGAAGCCGATCATTTCGTCATGCTCTTTGGGGGACAATTCCGCCACATTGGTGAACCCCAGCAGGAGTCCCAGCTCCTTGCAGGTGGCGATCGCTTCCGGCGTATTTTTGGCCGTGGGGGTAACAATGTAGTTCGCCCCGATGAAAATCCGCGATGTGCTGTTCTCCACCCCGGAAACCTCACGACCCGCCATGGGATGGGCCGCAATAAACTCCACATCCTCTCGGAGCATATCCTGGATCGTGTATACAATGCTTCCCTTGACACCGGTTACGTCCGTGATCAGAGCGCCGGGCTTGAAATACTGCTGGTTGTCCCTGATCCATTCCACAAATACATGGGGATACAGCGCAAAAATCAGCAGATCCGCTTCCCCGATCATCTGTGGGTCAATCTCGGTAGTGCCTTCGTCGATCAGTCCCTTTTCCAGCGCATAATCAATGGAGCTTTGCTCCTTGGTGATCGCCGAAATGTGAAAACCGAACCGCTTCAGAGCCTCTGCGTAGCTGCCGCCCAGAAGACCCAGGCCCACAATCATTACTTTTTTATTTACATCAATAATCATAGTATCTCAACCTTTCCGCCAAGGGATTCCATATCCGCGAAAAATCCCGGATAACTTTTGCGTACCGCTTCCGCACCGACGATTTCACCGCCGGTTTGGGAAAGCACCACCGCCATGGCCATAACGATGCGATGGTCGTTGTGCCCGTCGATCGGCATCTCGGGCGCGTGCAGAGTACATCCGCCGGGAACGGTGATCCGGTTCTCCTCACAGATCAGGGACACACCAACCCTGGCAAGCTCCTCTGCCATAGCCGCACCACGGTCGCTTTCCTTGGCCGCCAGCCGTGCCGTGTTCGTAAATACCGCACCGTTTTTCAGTGCCGCCAGCGCCATGAGTACCGGCCCCAGATCGGGACAGTCGGCCATGTCGATCTCCGGCGTACCGGCACATAAAGCAGGGTAGTGTTCCTTATAAACCCGGTCTCCCTGCAGACTGTCCTCTGACAGCCCCGTAACCTGCACCTGACCGCCGATACAGCCGAAGGCGTCCAGGAATGCGGCGTTGGAGTAATCGCCCTCCACAGGGCCGGAAATCGGCTGAAAACGCTGTCCGCCGGGAATACGGATGTGATATTCGTCCGTGAATCCGGCATGAATACCGGCTTTGGCCAGCATGGACAGGGTCAGAAGCACGTAGGACCGGCTCTCAAAGGGCGGAAGGATCGTAATGGTGCTGCCCCCCTCCCGTGTGGCCAGGGCAAAGATCATGCCGCTGATGAACTGACTGCTGATATCCCCCCGGATCACATATTCCCCGGAGGTCAGATGGCCGCATACCGTGATCTTGCCGGGCGTGCGGGTGAACACAAATCCCTTCTCCCGACATAAATCCTCGTAGATATCCATGGGCCTCTCCATCAGCCGCCCCTTGCCTGCGAAGGTCATTCTCCTGCCGCAGCACAAAGCCAGCGGAATCAGAAACCGTAGCGTGCTTCCGCTTTCTCTGCAGTCCAGAATCTCCCCGTCGCCGTGAAACATTCCCCTGCCGTCCACAGTGACCGTGCTGCCCTGTACGTCAAATTTCGCCCCGAAGGCGGACATACAGTCCATGGTGGCCAGAATATCCTCGGAATAATCCACGCCGCGCACAACGCTGATGCCGTCCGCCAGAGCCGCACAGATCAGATGCCGGTGTGCCATACTCTTGGACGGGGGAGCCGTGACGGTACCGTGCAGCAGGGAGGGTGTAATGCGTACATTCATTTTTCCGCCTCCGGCATATTGGCCAGATAGTCAATGGCTTCCAGATAGCCGTCGGTGCCGTGACCGGTGATGGTGTGTACACAGGCATAACGGACATAGCTGATCTGCCGGAAGTCCTCCCGCTCTTCCACCTTGGAAATGTGAACCTCCACGGTGGGAATGCCCACGGATTTCAGCGCATCCAGCAGAGCAATGCTGGTGTGGGTGTAAGCGCCGGGATTGATGACGATGCCGTCAAATTCCCCGTACGCCTGCTGGATCCGGTCCACAAGGTCGCCCTCGTGGTTGGACTGGTAGGTGTCCACCTGAATCCCGGCCGACGCGCAGTGATCCTGAATTTTGGCAATCAGGGTGGCGAAGGTTTCCCTTCCGTATATGGCAGGCTCCCGGATACCCAGCATATTGATGTTGGGACCGTTGATAACCAGAATTTTCATAGTCAGTACCTCGTATTATTTGTGCATTGCCCGGATCTTTTCCGCATTGATCACGGGATCTTCGTCCATGGGATGAATCACATCCGCCGTAGAACAGTACCGTCCGTACCGTTCCTCATACCGCTTCCGGATCGCATCGGCGGAATTGGCCGTGGGTCGGTCCGCTGTGGGCAGAAGCCTGTCCAGAGGACGGTCCAGGAAATAGATCTTCCCGTTCTGCCGCAGGGCATCCACGTTTGCATCCCGCAAAATCGCGCCGCCGCCGGTGGCAATAACCAGAGCGCTGTTTTTACCCACCTCGGCGATCACGTCACTTTCTCTGTCCCGGAATCCCTCTTCGCCGAACTGCGCAAAGATTTCCGGAATCTCCATACCGTACTTCTTCACGATCTCCGCATCCGTATCCACAAAGGTACGTCCGGTCATTTCGGCCAGCAGTCTGCCAACCGTGGTCTTGCCGCTGGCGGGCATGCCGGTCAGAACGATGTTCTGCTTGGAAATGAAGATCTCTCTGTAAATATCATCAATAATGGTATCCCCATAGGTCTTGCCGGTGAACTTTTCGGCCGCAAATACCGCCTGTGCCACCAGCATATATAATCCGCCCACCGCCGGGATTCCCTTTGCCGCGGCATCCATCACCAGTCTTGAGGACAGGGGATTGTAAATCGCATCGAATACGCCGGACAGACCGGGGAAACAGCCGATGTCCACCGGTGCCGTGCCCGGATTCGGATACATCCCCACCGGTGTGGTGTTCAGAATCACACCCGCATCCCGGTGATCCCTGTAAGCCTGTTCATAGGTGATCACCCCGGGCTTCTCCGTCCGGCTGACCACGATGATCTCTCCGGCACCCATGGCTTCGGCCACCGCTTTGGCCGTACGGGATGTGCCGCCGGTGCCGAGAATGAGCACCTTCTTGCCGGTGAGGGAAATCCCCGCCCGGGTGATACAGCTTTTCATACCGAAGAAGTCTGTGTTGTAGCCGTAGAGCCTGCTGTCCCGGTTCACGATGGTGTTGACAGCACCGATGGCCCGGGCGGTGTCGCTGATTTCGTACAGATAGGGAATCACATCCTGCTTGTAGGGGATGGTCACGTTGATGGCGGTGAATTCCTTCGCCGTCATGAAAGCATCCAGCTCATCCTTGGGGACTTCGCGGATGGTGTAGTCGTAGGTTTCGATTTTGTTGTGTATTTCTTTGGAAAAACTGTGGGAAAGATGTTCCCCGATACAGCCGTATGTCATACTGCAGACCTCCTTGTCTGATGCGGGACTTATGCGAGAAAATCCGTGCCGTACCGCTGGGCCAGCAGATCACAGAGTGCAATGGCCACCGCGCTGTCCACAACCACTCTCGCCCGGTGAATGATGGCGGGGTCATGGCGTCCGGCGATCTGCAGAGGCGCATTTTCTTTTTTCGCAAAATTGACAGTATCCTGTTCCTTGTAAATGGAAGGCGTGGGCTTGACGGCGCAGGAGAACTGCAGGGGCATACCGTTTGTGATGCCGCCGTTAATGCCGCCGTTGTTGTTGGTGACGGTGACGATCTTCTCCCCGTCCATGCGGAAATTGTCGTTGGCTTCACTGCCGTACCGGTCGGCCATGGCAAAGCCCATACCGAACTGCACACCTTTTATGCCGGGAATACTGAAGAGAATATGGGAAAGTACGCTTTCCACGGTGTCGAACCATGGCTCTCCCACACCGGCAGGCATACCGACCACAACCGTTTCCAGAATCCCTCCCACGCTGTCACCGGATTCGGCCGCCTGGGTGATCTTCATTTCCATTCCCGCCGCACGTTCGGTGTCCAGTACCGCAAAAGTCATTTCGTTCAGCGCGGCAATGTCTGCTTCCACATCCCCGAAAGGACGGTCGGAAACACCGGCACAGCGGCTGATGTGGGTACCGATCCGGATCCCCTTGTTCTTCAGCGCGGCAATGGCGATGGCACCGGCCGCCACCAGTCCCGCCGTGATCCGTCCGCTGAAATGCCCGCCGCCCCGATAATCCTCGAAGCCGTGGTACTTGCAGTTGGCGGTGTAATCGGCGTGACCCGGACGGGCCAGAAACCGGGTGGCGCTGTAGTCCTTGCTCTTGGTGTTCTGATTGGGAATGGTGATCATAATGGGCGTGCCGGTGGTTTTGCCCTCGAATACACCGCTGGCGATCACGAACGGATCTTCTTCCTGCCGGGCGGTGGAGATTCTGCCCTTGGGCCGGCGCAGGGTCAGCTGATGGGCGATGAAGTCCTCATCCACCGGAATCCCGGGTGCCAGTCCGTCCAGTACCGCACCGATCTGTCCGCCGTGGCTTTCCCCGAATATCGTCAGAGAAACGCTCTGTCCGAAGGTGTTCTTCATACCGTTTCGCCTCCTGCATATACTTTCAAGCGGTTTTCCAGTTCCGCATAGGTGATCTTCGTCAGCCGGAACGTGCCGGGTTCCTCCACGGTGGTTACGGTAATACAATCCCCCTCGGATTTCTTATCGTGCACCATGGCTTCTGTAATCTTTTCCAGAGAGAAGTGATATTCCACCGGCAGACCGAGCTTTTCCAGAACGGGAATCAGCCGTTCTCTCACCCCGGGGGAACACATGGGAATCATCCCCAGGGCAATACATTCGCCGTGGTAGTAGCCGTGAAGGCCCTCTTCGCTTTCGATACCGTGGCCGATGGTGTGCCCGAAGTTCAGAATCTTCCGCAGCCCCATCTCCCGTTCATCCTGCTCCACGACATTCTTTTTGATCATCAGGGAACGGGCGATCACGGTGTCAATATTTGCAATGGGATCTTCCTCTTCAAACAAACGGAACAGCTCCGCATCGGAGGTCAGGGCCATTTTCACCGCCTCTGCCAGACCCGCCGCAATCAGACGGGGAGAGAGGGTGGAAAGCACTTCCGGATCAATGATGACCTTTTTCGGCTGATAAAACGCACCGACAATATTCTTGATACCCCCCAGATTCACGGCAACCTTACCGCCGATGGAGGAGTCGATCTGCGCCAGCGTCGTCGTGGGGATGTTGTAGAAATCCACCCCGCGCATATAGGATGCGGCCACAAATCCGGCCAGATCCCCGACCACACCGCCGCCGACCGCCACAACGCAGTCCTTCCGGGTAAATCCCTTTTCCATCATCACCGTCAGCAGCTTTTCCCACTGGGCGGCGGACTTGCTGTCTTCGCCCTGCCGAACGGTAACGATCACGGGATTTTTGCACTGCGCCGCCACCGTTTCGGCATATACCGCAGGCACACCGTCGTCGGTGACGATCAGTACATTCCGCTCCAGAGGGATCATCTCTCCCGCTTTTGCCAGAGATCCCCTCTCGATCACTATATCATAACTGCGCTCACCCAGAGCAACGGATAAAATCATTCTTCTTCCCCTCTTTTCTTCTGCAGGCTGACCTCCATGGTGTATCCGCCCACAACCTTCAGCATATCGCAATATTCATCCAGCGCCGCCAGCATCTTCTTACCGGCTTCGCTGTTCTCATCTCCTTCGGCTTCCACATAGAAGTAATACTGCCACGCCAGCTCCTTCAGCGGACGGCTGCGGAGGGCGCGCATATTGAATCCGTGTTCACCGATGATGCTGATGGCCTTCGCCAGCGCACCGGCTACGTTGTTTACCGTAAACAGCAGCAGGAATTTCTTGTCCCGGCCGCCGATGGAGTGATTGGGTACTCTGGAGAATACGGCAAAACGGGTGGTGTTTTCGCTGCTTTCGTTGATGTCGTGATCCAGTACCCGCAGACCGTACAGCTCCGCCGTCTCCGCACTGGCAATGGCCGCGGTGTGAATGTCTCCCTTTTCCGCAACGGACTGGGCGGCAATGGCGGTGTTTGTGGCCTGAATGACCTCGTATCCTCTGGCCTTGATGTATTCACCGCACTGCTTGAGAGCCTGGGGATGGCTGATTACGGCGGTAATGGTGTCGGGGGTGGAACCGGGAACACCCAGCAGATTGTGCGTCACCGGCAGATCGTATACACCGTTGACATACAAAGATCCGCTGAACATCAGATCCATCACCTGTCCGACTTCCCCCGCATAGCTGTTTTCAATGGGCAGTACCGCACATTCACATTCCCCATCCACAACGGACTGATAGGCCGCCTGAAAATCCTCATAGGGAACACTCTGCCCGTCGGGGAAAATCCGGCCGGATGCAATGTGGGCAAACGCCCCTTCCACACCGCTGTACGCAATCTTGACCCCCTCGATCAGCCGTCTCTGGTAGGTCTTGGAAACCTCCATGGTGTGCTTCTGGAAGCTGATGTAGTAGGCTTTCAGTTCATCATCGTCCACATATTCCGCATTTTTGGCAAGAAGCAGCGCCTCTCTGCCGGCATCAAAAATGGGCAAGCCCCGTTCTTTCTTGTATTCCGCCACCATCCGCACCGCATCCATGCGTCTGCAGAAAAGACCGGCGATCTCCCTGTCCACAGAATTGATAATCTCTCTCGCCTGTTCCAGCTTATCCATAACCATCCGTCCTTCAATCAAATAGAATCCAAACAAAAAACCTCCACACGCCCATACATACAGCACGAAAAGCGGTGGAGGTTACTATACACAAGTCCCTGTCAATCGGCCAGGCCCGGTACAATGCAACGATCCATCGCGGTCATAAAGTAATAAAAATACGCATACAGCTTAAACATTATACAGCCCGTCCTTTCCCCGGAATTTCAATATGCATATATTATATACCCATCACTCCCGGATGTCAAGAGGAAATTATGTATTTTTATAAACAAAACCGCAAAAAAATTCCAACCCTTCCTCCCCTGTCCACCCACCCAAACAAAAAAATCCCCCTCCCCTTTTTCAAAGTTTTTTGAAAAGAGGAAAGGGGTCCGGGGGAAGGAGAAAGACTTTTTTTCAAAAAAGTTTTTCTCCTTCCCCCGGGAAAACTCAAAACTGCTACTAAACTCAAAACTGATACTGCTGACCCGCAGTGAGGAAGGATTTGGTTTTTTCGCTTTGGGGGTTTTCGAAGACCTGTTCGGGGGTACCCATTTCTTCGATGACGCCGTCGGCCATATAGATGACTTTATCGGCGACACCTTTTGCGAAGGCCATTTCGTGGGTAACGACGATCATGGTACGGTCATCGGATTTGAGGCCGCGGATGACCCGCAGAACTTCGCCGGTCAACTCCGGGTCGAGGGCGGAGGTAGGTTCATCGAAGCAGAGGATATCCGGGGAGAGGGCAAGCGCGCGGGCGATGGCCACACGCTGGCACTGACCGCCGGAGAGCTGACAGGGATAACTGTCCGCCTTATCGGTAAGTCCCACCGTAGCCAGCAACTCCATACCGTGACTGCGGATACCTTCCATCACACGGCTGCGCTGTTCTCTGCCGGCCTTTTCGGCTTTCAGACGTTCATTTTCCAATAACTCCGAAGCAAGGGTGATGTTCTTCAGAACCGTATACTGCGGGAACAGGTTGAAGGACTGGAACACCAGCCCGAAGTGCAGGCGGCGCATCCGGATTTCCTTATCCGACAGCTTCTTGTGCTCCACGGCGTCAAAGAGGGTCTCGCCGTTCACGCGCATTTTCCCGCCGTCGGGGGTTTCCAGGAAATTCAGACAGCGCAGCAGGGTGGTTTTACCGCTGCCGGAAGAGCCGATGATAACCAGCACTTCGCCTTTCTCCAGGGTGAAATCAATGCCCTTCAGTACATTTACGTTTCCGAAACTTTTTGTAAAGTTTTCCACTTCCAGAATCGGCATATATATTCCCCCTTACACCTTGTAATAGGATAACTTGGCTTCCAGCTTGCCGAAAACCCATGTTACCAGCGCGTTGAATATCAGATAGAACAGACCCGTGTAGAAAAGCGGCCAGATCAGCTGCTTCAGAGACAGAATCTCATTGGCCATGAACAGAATTTCCATAACGGAAACGGTTCTGGCAAGCGCCGTATCCTTTACCAGCGTAATCGTTTCGTTGGCGATGGGCGGCAGAATGTTCTTGATTACCTGCATCAGAATGACCTTGAAGAAAATCTGGGATTTGGTCATGCCGAGCACCTGACCGGCTTCGTACTGACCCTTGGCAATGGATTCAATACCGCCGCGGTAGATCTCGCTGAAATAACAGGCGTAGTTGATGATAAACGCCACCAGCGCACCGCAGAAATAGGCCGCCGATACATTGCCGCCGAAAATCGCCCAGCGGGTCAGAGGCATCCGGAAGGCAATACCCGGCAGATATACGATGATCATCAGCTGCAGCAGCAGAGGCGTGCCGCGGATGATGTATACAAAACCCTTGACCAGATAACGCAGGGGCTTGATCTTGCTCATGGTACCGAAGGAAAAAACAAGACCCAGAGGCAGGGAGAAGATCAGCGTCAGGAAAAACAGCCCCAGCGTAAGCTTGAAGCCGTTGAGCAGCTGTACCGTAACATACCACGCCTCGGCCCAGTCAATGTCCGTCAGCCAGGCAAAGGAAATTCTAAGCATCAAATTCATCATAAATATGTAAAACCAATAAAAATGAAATCAGTCTGCCGCATCCGCACCATGAAAAGGGGAGGACACGGCAGACAAATGTTTATGTTCGGAGGGAAACTCAGCCGTTTACAGCTGCCTTGTACTGGTCGAGACGGCCGTACTTTTCGGCAATGGCTTCCAGAGTACCGTCAGCGATGAACTTGTCGATGATCTTGTTGGCTTCTTCGATCAGGTCGGAGCCTACACGGAAGCCGATGGCGTACAGTTCGTCGGTCAGGTCGATGCTGTCAACGATAACCATGTCGGCATAGTCACCGGAACCAACGGAAGCGGTAGCCATGGAGTGGTCAACAACGATTGCATCTACGTTGCCTGCCTTCAGTTCCAGCAGAGCAGCGGCCTGGGTGTCGGCGCCAACGTAGGTAGCCTTGGACAGGTTTTCGTCAGCGGCAACAGCGGATTCACCCGCGGAACCTGCTTCAGCGGCGATGAGCGCACCGGCCAGGCTTGCGGTATCCACGTAAACGTCAGCCTTGTCAGCCTTGATTACGATGCACTGTTCGTTGGTCAGGTAGGGAGTGGTGAAGCCCATGTTTTCCTTGCGTTCTTCGGTAACGGTCAGGCCGTTCCAGATCGCGTCAATGTTGCCGGACTTCAGTTCGGTTTCCTTCATCTTCCAGTCGATGATCTGGAATTTGGGTTCAACGCCCAGTTCCTTGCAGAGTGCTTCAGCGAATTCGGTATCGAAACCAACAAGGGTTTCACCGTCTTCTGCGTAGTAGTTCATGGGTTCGTACAGGGTAATACCGATAACCAGTTTGCCGTTTTCCTTAACAGCGGCCAGGTCGCTGGCAGTTCCGCAGGAAAACAGACAAGCGGACAGCATCAGCATAGCAAGAGCGAGGGCAAGAATCTTCTTCATTTTGTTTTTTCTCCTTAAAATTTGGTATTCTGATAAAGATTTATGCTTTATCACACTAAAGCACTAATATAATAGCACATAACATATCATTTGTCAATACGTTTTTTGTTTTTTATCCGGATAATTGTATTTTTATACCGTGAACCGGATTTCGGAAACAAAAAGGGCGGGCCGCATTTACGTTGAAGAATGTAATATGCGGCTCGTCCTTTGGTTGGTACGGAGTGTTTCGAGGCTTGCGAGCCTCGATTCAGGGCTCTGCCCTGAAAACCCGCGAGCTTTTGAAAAAGCTTGAGCAAAACTTTTTATATTGGTGGGAGTTTCTTTTGTAAATACGAAATAATCAGATTTTGGTTACATTGATGCGCATTGTTGTTCGCTGGATGTCTGCGCCGCGCAGTTCTACCAGATAATCCAGCAGGATCACACCGCCGGCTTCGGTCAGAGTGGATTCGCATTTGCGGGTGTAGATACATACGGAAAAAGGCATGGGCATCATGGGAGAAGTGTAGGTGGACATATGACGTTTGCCTTTTTCGCAGCAGAGTGTGCTCATAAGCGTGCCGCTGCGTTCGATCACGATCAGAGGATGCTTTTTGGAAATGTGCAGAATTGTCAGCGCATCGCCGAATCCGTTGTCCGGATTTTCGGTGTACTTCAGATGGTATTCCGTGTCATCGGACTCCATAAGAGCTTCCGTGGTCAGTACATAACGGTTGCTGTTTTCATCGTCCGGCGCAACGGCTTCGAACAGCGTGCGGAACATATCTTCGATCTGCTCCACCATATCATCGTCCAACTCCGCATCGTCGTCCAGCTCCTCCATCAGGGAACGGATCTGATCCCCTGTAGGACCTTCCTGTATGGGAGCCTTGTCCCCGGCACCGAACATGGAATAGGGACTGCCCATTTGGGGGAGAACGTGTCTGGAATTGATGGTAATCTTAACCGGGAAGGAATTCACCGGTGTGTTCTGTGCAGTATTCATGTAACTTCCTTATTTGCAGTGGTATTTCGTTTTTCGGCCCGGCCGGTCAGCAGATTGTAAGCCAGAATCGCCGCAATGACGATACCGGAACCGAGAATGGTCAGTACCCCCATCTTTTCTCCCAGCAGCAATGCAGTCCACGTTGGATTGAGGATGGGTTCGATGATGCTGATCAGCGAGGCGGTAAAGGCGGGCGTGTGGTCCAGACCTTCTGCCATGAAAATGTAGGAGGAAGCATACTGTACCGCACCGAGAAGGAACATCATCAGTAAGATCTGGGGTGTACAGTTGCCTGGGGTACTGATTTCGGAAATGAGAGCAGGGAAACCGATGACGGCACTGATCACGCAGCCCACGAAAATGGAGGACAGGTTGTCGCTGGCGGGCAGCATCTTCATCATGAAAACAACAGCATAAGTCATACCGGAGCCGATACCGAAAATATTGCCAAGCATCGGATTGGGAGCCATTGCGGATCCGGCCATACTGTCAAAGAAGAAACAAACGATACCGCCGATTACAACGGGCATGATGAAGAGATCCAGCTTCGATGGTTTTTTGCGGAAAAACAACAGGGAAAAGAGAATGATGAAGATGGGTGCCGTGAACTCCAGAATGATCGCCGCGGCAGAGGTGGTCATCTTGGCGGAGAGGATGTAACAATATCCGGAAGCGGCTATGGAAGCACCGCACAGAAACACGGACTTGTTGAACACCAGCCTGTGTTTCCGGAGTCTGGTATACAGAAAGATCACGCAGGCGGCAATCAGTGTACGACCGCTGCCGATACCGAAAGAACCCCACGGAATGGCTTTAACGAATAAGCCGCTGCTGGAGAAGCAGAGGGCGGAGCATAAAATCAGTAAAGGAGAGATTTTTTTCTTCATATCGTTACCTCAGAATGTTTTGGGCAGAGGACGCAGAACGGGTTCCACATAGGTCAGATGGTAGTCATCGATGATCTTCTGAGCTTCCGTGAAAGCGTACTCGTTGACGAACATATAGGGATCGTGTGCATCCAGACCGACGGTCACGGGCGCGCCCATTTTGCCCACCAGCTCCCAGAAGGGCCTGTGGGGATAGTTGCGGTGGTCGGCGATACCCAGACAGTTGATTTCCAGAGGCATTTCGGTTTCCATGGCACATTCAATCAGCTTTTCCATGGCCTTGTAGTATGCCGGTGTGAATTCGTCCACCCAGGGCAGATCGGGATGGCAGAGATAGGTGAAGTATCCGGTACGCATGGCGGCACATACCTGATCCACATAGGCGAAGATATATTCCGTGGAACCTCTGCGCGGATTTTCGGGATGGTCGAATTCATTGTTCAGGAAATGCTGACCGAGGATGAGGTAATCGCAGGGGAAAGCGGCGAGATGCTTCAGCAGATCCGGGAAAATATCGGGATAATATTCCGCTTCAAAGCCGATTTTGATGTCGATTCTGTCCTTGAACTCTTCCTTGAGGGCCAGAATGGAGGCAAAATATTCCTCGGTCTGATAGGGATACATCCGGAAATCGGAGTAGTATTTTCCGGGGAAAATCTGGGGAGAATGGTCGGCAAAACCGAGCACCTTGAAGCCGGCATTCACGGCGAATTCCACATACTGTCTGTCGGGACAGCCTGCATGATGACAGCGTTCGGTATGGGTATGGTAATTGACAGTAAACATAATGATTCCTTGCTTTGTATCGTAAAAAATAACTGTATATATAAACGTATGACAGTATTATAGCACAGTTCGGCGAAAAATGAAAGTATTTCGGGAAATAAAATCAAAAAACAGACCCTCCCCGGAAAGAAGATCTGTTTTGGCGGTGATGGCGTCAGAATCCCTTACGTGAACTGCAGCTGCGTGGGATTGTCCTCTTCGGCGGCGTGGCGGTGGGCTTTGCTGCCGTAACGGAAAACGGGCACGGTATTGCCGCTTTCGTCGGGGTTGGCGAAGAAGCACAGGGTGCAGAGAGGATTGAACAGGGGCAGATGCTCGGTCAGACGGCCCAGCTCCGTGCTGTCATGGGCAATCGTGATGACCACGGGATAGCCGGCAGACAGAAGGGAGAGGGGGGAAATGTCGGAGAAGGGTCCGTAGGGACGGCGGAAGAGATTGATCTCCTTGTCGAAATTCTCCCGGTTGATGAGCAGGATATGACCGCTGTCCGAGGCAGCGAACCGGCGGATATCCTCTCTGAAATCGCTGTTGTATACCGTGATCGCCGGCGCTTCCACACCGTAGACATCGGCAAAATAAGCGGACAGGGCGGTCAGCGAATGACGGATGGATTCCCGTTCCGCGGCGTTTTTCACGGTGATGATGTATTTTCTGACATCTCTTTTCGTAATCAGGGCAAAGATCACCTGCAGAGCCGTTGCCACCAGATCTCCCCTGCCGCAGGCAAAGGAAAAACGACCGGCAGAGAGGGCTTCCTCCGGTACATCACGATCGGGACAGGCAGCACGGCAGAGCATTTCCGCAGCCGCAAACAATTCGGGGCGGGGGGCACAGTTGCCGTAGCCAAGCTCCTCACCGTCGATCCGCAGCTGTCCGGAATCCGCTGTGGGATAAGGAATCCCGGCAAAAGAAACAGCACTTTCCTGACTGCCGCCGAACAGCGCAAGCGCCGCAGCCACAGCCCGACCTGCCATTCCGCCGGCTCCGGCCTGTTTCAAATTCATAATCTCACCCCTGACACCATATTTCCATATTGATTAAATATAGTATACCATATTTTGCGCCTTTTGTCCATGGGAATTTTGTATTTCGAAGGCCCGGAATACAAAATTCGGGGGCAGGAAACCGGATACGTTCCGATTTTCTTCCCCCGAGGGTTTGTGTAAAGTATTCCCGTTCACTTCCGGCAGAGTCCCGTCAGATAATACTGCATATCCTCCCCCGCTTCGATGAGCACACCCGTGTACTTCTGCCCGTCACGGAAAACCAGCAGCAGGGCTTCCTTGCGGAATATGGTAACGGTATAGTCGTACAAAGCAAGCTCGGGATATTTTTTGCGTACCTCCTGCAGCGTTTTCCCCGCCCCGTCTTCCTTTTCCGTGATCCGGACCGCATCCTCCAGGGCTTCCAGACCCATCAGACATTCGAGAACCCCGTTTTTGCTTCCCTGCCCGCGGACGACGGCGAAATCCAGCATTTCCTTGGGCAGATGGGTGATGTGCATGGGATATTCCTCCGCAAGGGCTGTGCCGATGCCGGGGACGGTGGTGTCGCTTTTGGTGCGCACGGAGTAGACGAACCAGGTCATGTGATACCGCATCAGCAGATACAGCATGGCAACGATCCCGCCGATGCAGATCAGCTGAAACAGCCAGCCGAACCGGTCGATGATATTCCCCGCAATGTATCCGACAGCGGACACAAGTCCCGTCAGGATCATCAGAACGATCAGGGAAGGATAATTCTTCTGTATCGGTCTCCACTGCATAAAGTACCTCTTATTCCTCGCCCGTCAGCATACGCACTTCATCTTTTGTGAATTTTCTGTCCACCAGAGGCTGCATGGCGTGATGCACGGGATGCTCGCTTTCATAGGTGTCGGAAAGCCGCATATAGCAGTACAGGGACGCGTCTTCCGCTACATCCACATTGTCAAATACCAGACGGCGGTAGTGATAGATGCCCTTTTCATAGGACTGTACGGAAGTGGGAGAGACGCGCTCGCCGTCCTTTGCCGCACCCAGCGTATAGGAAAACTCCGTTCCTTCGGGTACACCGGCATAACCGAACAGACTGCGGTTGTAGCGTACGGTGATCTGTACCTGATGCAGCTCGGGGAAATAGACAAAGCCGTATACGGAATAATACCCGTCCAAGGAAATTTCCCCTGCGGGATCCTCCGTGGTGACAGCGGAAAGCTCACCTGCGGCATAAGCGGCAATCATGGCATCTCCGGGGACAATATCCGTCATGACACTGCGGTCGGCGGACATACAGCAGCGCAGAATGATCAGCACGCAAAGCAGCAGTACGATAAGCGTTACGGTGGTGGAAATGATTTTTTTGAACATAATCCGACTCCAATATATAAGATAGCGATGCAGATATACATAGATGTACATATATTGTAACACGTATTTTTGAACAATTCAACCCTTCCGAAGGAATTGTGTCTGACGGCTTATATTTGTATCCTGCATGACGGAGTTTGAATTTTGTTTACAAAAACCGATTTCGATTATTGACAAAGAAGCTGCTCTGTGCTATAGTATAACTGACCATAAAAATCCGTGCATGAAAATCAATATAAAGGAGAAAAAGATATGAAGAAATTGCTTGCTCTGCTTCTGGCGCTCTGCATGACTCTGCCCCTTCTGATATCCTGCGGAACGGGAGAACAGGCGGGAAGTGACAAGACGGATATGACGGAAACCGAAGCAGCCGTACCGAACGGACTGGTACTGGTATCCGAAGGTAAGACCGACTATGTAATCGTAACCGGCGAAAATGCATCTCCGGCAGACGCCAACGCAGCACTTGAACTGCAGAATTATCTGAAGCAGATCAGCGGTGTGGAAGTGCCCATCGTGAAGGACACAACGGCGGAAAGCGCAAAGGAAATAATCGTCGGCAAGACCAACCGTGAAGCGGAAGGGGAATTCCCCAGAGAAACCTTCAACGAAGACGGCTTCATCATCAAGACCGTGGCAGATAAGCTGTACATTGTTGGCACAGAGGAAAGAGGCTCCCTGTACGGTGTGTACGAATTTCTGGAATCCTATCTCGGCTGCCGTTTCTACACCCAGGAAATAGAAAAAATCCCGACATTGACCACAATTTCCCTTTCTCCCATCGAAGAGGACAAGCAGATTCCCACTCTTTCCTGGCGTGTGCTGGGCTGGAAGGATATGGACGACATTGACTTTTCGGTAAAGAGAAAGATCTTTGGTTTGGGTACGGAATACGACAGACCCGACTGGGGCTGCAGCAAGAGCTGGGACGGCGGTCACAATATGACGGCTGACTGGGGGCTGATCCCCGTAAAGGAATATGAAAACGAGCATCCCGAATACTTCGCACTGGTGAACGGCGTGAGAGAAAACTCCGCAACATACGAAGGTTCCGAATTTACCCCTCAGCTGTGCCTGTCCAACCCGGAAGTAGTCACTCTTCTGACCGAAAAGGCTCTGCAGCATCTCCGTACGAATTACAAAGGACAGGGTGTATATCTCATAGGCCAATCGGACGGTGCGGCCATGCCCTGCGAGTGCGATGAATGCATGAAGATCTACGAAGAAGAAGGCGGAGCCCTGTCCGGTACGCTGATCCGTGCGGTGAATGCGGTTGCCCGTGCTGCAAAGAAAGAATTCCCAGATGTAAAGATCATGACCCTGGCATACAACTATTCCCGCAGTGCGCCGATCACACCGCCGGAGGACAATGTAGTGATCTGGATGACCGTCCAGAAATGCCAGTCCCATCCCGTATATGCGGACTGTCAGGCCAATATCGGTGCCATGGCATCCTACACGGACGGTACTTCCAAGTCCTTTGCGGAAAATCTGGAGGATTGGGGCAAGCTTACCGATAGAATTTACATTTACGAATATTATATGCACTATCAGGATTACCCCTGCACGCTGCCCGACTTCTACCATCTGTACGATGAAATGCGTTTTTATTATGAAAACGGAATGGGTGGTATGTATGCCCAGGGCTGTGCAGAAGGACGGAGCACGGAATTCGGCGAACTGCGTGCCTACCTGGTCAGCAAGCTGCTGTGGGATCCCACGATTACCGAAGAAGAATACTGGGCAATGCTTGATGAGTATATGCTGTATGTATACGGCCCCGGCTATACCTATCTGAAGGACTATCTGGCTCTGGCAGACAGCCTTACGGAAGAACGGTGCATTTTCAACGACTACGTGCAGAATCAGTTCCCCATGCCCGTTGTAGAGGTAAACAAAACCAACACCCTGCCCGATGGCATAACCTTCGAAGAATTCGTGAACTACAAAGAAACCGACTGGTCGAAGTACTGGAACTGGTATAAGGACATCGAAGAACCCCGTATCATCACCGAAGGCGAAATGCTGTTCGACAAGGCCATGGAACTGGCGGAAAACGATGCCCAGAGAACCCAGATCGATAAGAGCTCCATCCAGGTGGACTACATCAGAGCATACTATCTGTACTTCAAGTACCACTACGATATGATGCACGTTGAGAAGATGTTCAACCGTTTCTGCAAAAAATATCCGGAACTGGTAACCGTTGAGGGGGACGCTTTCTTTGCCCTGCGCACCGAATTGTATACATACCCCGCAGAGCAGGTGCGTATGATCTACGAAAACTACTGCAAAGAATTGATTGAACATATGCTGCAGTATACCACCGCCTCCAACGACTGGTGCTTCCTTGAAGATTACGAAAACTTCAACTACGCCAACCGTCCCCAGTACTGGCATTTGCCCTATCTGGCTGAGTGGTAAGACAAGTGAATCCATAAAATGAAAAGTGGGCTGACGTACTTTGGAATCTTTCCTTAGTACATCAGCCCACCGAAGATTGGTACGATAATTCTTCAGCCCCACCCTTTTCAAAGCCGAGAAGGGTCGGGGATTTTATTTTTCAGGGAATATAGCTGTCCCCCTGTACCCATTTCCGGGCGTACATTTCCTTGTCAATATCATTGGCTACCTCAGTCTTCCGCCGGCTCCACAGAGGGGCAAGAAGATCCTCAGCCATACCGTCCCCCGTGATTCTGCCGATGACCGTATCCGGCGCGAACATCCGCAGCTGACAGCAGACCAGATGGGTGTAGGCTTCCTTTTCCATGGGTACATACCCGCCCGATTCGTACAGAGATGCAAGGGATGTATCCCGCAGAACATGGAGCAGATGCAGCTTTACCATATCCGGCCGGAGGGAGGCGGTGATCCGTGCGCTTTCGAGCATATCCTCCTCTGTTTCACCGGGCAGGCCGTTGATCAGATGGACCGCGACGGAGATTTTTCCATATCCGGGTGTGGCACCGGGGGAAAGCTTTTCCGCCAGTTCCTTCAGCCGGCTGTATCCGTCCAGAAATTCCCCGAAGGTGTGACCGCGGTTGATCCTTTCCGCCGTCCTGTCGTGCGCGGACTGCAGACCAAGTTCCACCATAACGGGAATCTTCTCCGCCGTTTCGCCGATCATCTCCAGCACATCCTCCCCGAGACAGTCCGCGCGGGTACCGATCCCCAGCATCACCGCCCCGGGCAGCTCTGCCGCATCGGCAAAAGCACGGCGGATACGGGAAATGTCCCCGTATGTATTGGTACCGGACTGGAAATAGGGAATAAATCCCGCCACCTTCCATTTCCGCTCGGCCGTGGCGATTCCGTTGGCGTACTGTGCCCCGATCCCCTCGCCCACCGCACTTCTGCTGCCGTCCTTGCAGTAGATGCAGCCGCCTTTTCCTCTTGTGCCGTCCTTGTTGGGGCAGGTACAGCCGATGTCCAGAGTAACCTTGGCGCATTTCCCGCCGAAACGGGTACGTGTATAATAATCAAAGGTCTGATACCGTTTGTTTGTATCGGAATACAGATACGGATTCTCACTCTGCTGTGACATATTCATCCTCCGTTTTTGTGTATAGGGTTATTATACCACAAATTCCCCGTCTTGCATAGCACCCGGCGCAGATTTACCCGACGATTGCCAGAGGGGAGGCTCTGCGGGAACCGATATACACCGCTCCCACAGGACGAATCCCGTAAACGGTGCCGATGTACATATTGGATACCGCCGCAGTCAGCATACCGGAGGTGCACCAGGGAGACACGGCACCGTTTGTTCCGTTGGCACGTACTCTGTACCATACCCCGTCCCCGTCCGCCGGCACAATGTCGGGATACTGCAGGGACGTGCCCGTGTACAGAGCGGTGAAATTCACCCCGTCGGCAGAACGCTCCAGCGTATAATCCTTCACGGGAACCACCGGATCCTCCACTGCCGCCCAGGTGACGGTTACAGGACTGCCCGCCAGCAATGCACCCGTGCGGATGTATGCCGGCGCAAGGGGAACGGAGCCGCTGCGGGAAACCGTCTGTACCGGCGTGGTGATCTGCAGGGTGGTGACATATTTGTAATACGCACTCCCCCACTCCGCCTCGTCGAAGGTGCGGTACACCAGAACCATGTACCACTCATACCCCACCGTATCCGCCATGGTGTACGTGCACTGCAGCTTCTTTGTGTAGGAAAGCAGTACCGTTTCCGTGAAATCCGCTTCCCCCGGCGCACGGGTGTACAGAGCCAGCCGGTATATCCCGCCGAAATGGCCTTCTTCCAGAGGGGATTCGACGACGGATACCGTGTTTTCGCAGTCCGCATACAGCACCGGTGCAAAGGAAATCACAGGTGCTGTGTCACAGTCGGCAAAGGACAGGGTGAATCCGGTAATGGATGAGCCGGACAGCGCCAGCTTGTTGACGGGGATAATGGGCTTTACCTCCATTCGCCTCGGCCCGTCCGGCAGATAGGGGATACGGCAGACCATGGTATCCCAGTCGTCAAGGGTCTCAAAGGTGTATGCCGTATCGTTGTAAATACACTGCAGCAGGGTCCCGGGATCCCCCACGGCAGGATCGTCGTAGGCACCGATAACGCACAGATACTCCTCCGCACGCAGGACTGCCACTTCAAAACCGTTGTCGTTCAGCGTGTAATCCAAGGCCGTGGTCATGGTCAGACAATGCCTGTCCGTCCTTGCATGATCCAGAATCATCGCATTCCCTCCTTATCTGTCCGCCAGCAGCAGGAAAATTTCCCCTTCCGCCAGAGAATCGGGCAGCGTGTACCCGTAGCGGATGTTGCGTACCGCGGATGCACCGGTGGTGTCGTTTGCGGCCTGCAGGATGCCGGTCATGACCCCGCCGGATTTCGGCAGAAGGTCATCGGCCGTCAGTCCGCCCACCGCACCGCTGCTTATGGCATAGGATACATTGTCCAGACTGTCCGCCGCACCCACCACGGGTCCGCAGAGGGTTTTGTCCATGCGGGTATCGGTGATCATGGCTTCCGTTACCGCTCCCGCATCGGCGGCAAGAGTAACCTTTGCCAGCACCAGATCCCATGCTTCGCCGTCTCTTCTCGGCAGGGATGTATCATCCTCGACGGATTCCAGAGTGAAATACCCGGCGGCGGGATGGAGTCTGAGGCAGACGGTGTAGGTGTGGTCGGGAGAGAGGGGCAGAGTGGCCGCTTCCTTCAGCCACGCCATATGCCCGAGAATCCACGCACATCCGGGAGATACCTGCAGAGAGGTCCCGTTTCCGGGAGATACGGCAAAGGCACCATCACCGGGTCGGATGATGCCGTCCGCGTAGAAACAGCGCATCATCTGTGCGAAAAAGGCCGCATCCACCGCTTTGTTGCCCCGGGGGAATCCGTCCACGGTTTCCACAACGGATGTGGAATCGAACATGCCCCCGTTTACTTGAATGGTTGTGTTCATAATAAAACCTCCGTATTATTTGTTCAGTTTGTCGATCAGACGGCGTATATCCCGGATCTCGTCGCCGAAGAGGGGATACAGCTGTTCCACGCCGTTTTCGTATACAATATCCAGTCCCGTCAGCTGTGTATGGGCACGCACACCCAGTACATCGGAACGGATCTCGCAGATATCTCCCAGACCGTATCCCGTACCGTACCGGGGCTGGGCATCCCCCTCCGCTGTACAGTCCAGACGGATAAGGGGCGTGTATTCCCGGAGTATCTGCAGGCCTCTGGCGGAAAGGGCGGCGAGGTAGGCATCTCTGTCGGCGAAATCCGCTTCCTTCAGATCCGCCGCCTTACGGTATATTTCCCGTATGTCATCCCCGTCCGCGATGTTTTCCGCCGTCACCACCGTACCGTCCCCGCCTTCTATGTAAATCCGGTTGTATACATTGCCGCATTCCTTCTCAAAGGTGAGCGAGGCAATATTCCCGAATTCCTCCGAAAAAACCGCCTTCTCCGCTTCTCCGTCCCCGTCAAAGGAACGGTCAATACCCCGGATCAGCCGGAAAACCCCACGCTGAGCAGTCCCGTCATACGTCACCGAGAAGGACATACCGTAAGGCCTCAGCATTTCGTACAGCCATTCCCCGAGAGGCTCACGGCTGCCGGAAAAGGCTGCCTCCGTATCCATTATCGGCTGCTCGGGGTCAATATCCACGGGAAGATCTCCCGCCGTGTCTCTGACCGCTTCCAGTACCGCATCGGTCAGAGAACCCGTGTACGTCACATTTCTCGGAAGCAGCCGGTCGGAGAGCAGACATTCAAGCATCCGTCCCCGCAGCTCGATCCCGTCCCCCGTAACGGAAACATATTCGATCCGTCCGCAGTGCAGTCTGTCGCACAGATACACCGCCGCAGAAGCGATCTCCGCCACCGCGCTGTCGCATCCGGGGAAGACCACCGTAAAGGTGCCGCAGGAATAATACCGCAGGGACCAGACCACGGAAACCATGGTGTCCAGAGGCGTATTCAGTACGGCAAAATTTCTGTCGAGAAAATAAATTTCCATATTTCCTCCTTATAAACCGAAGTATAAGGGCGTGCAGTACAGGCTGACGGAGAGAAATTCCCCGCCGCTGTCCGCCGAAACGGTGATTTTGTTTTCGCCGGGTTCCAGCAGGAAGAAATCGCTGGTGCGGTCGAATACAAAATGTCTCTCGCCGTTCAGCAGTACATTTTTGCGGCGCGGACGTGTGTCGATCTCCGCCGTGTCTCCATCCTGCAGAACGGTGAGCAGACGTATGTACCTGTCCCCGCAGGCCAGAACCGGATTTTCCACCATCCCGCCGTCTGCTGTCAGTACCGCCGTCATCCCGCAGGCCGCATCCCCCGGATTGTACACCTCGGTCGTGTCCGTACTGCGGAGATACCCCGTGGTCATGCCGGTTTCTTCCATGAAATTCAGCGGGAAGGCCATAAGGGGCACGGTCTGACGGAAGGAAAAGGACAATTCCTCGGCATCCCGGTAGAAGGGATCGGGGGCGATGAAGGTCAGACTTACCTGCAGGGGAGAGAACAGGGTATCCTTGGCCAGCTTGGGCGTGTCGTGGGGAATGACGGTGATCAGACGGGACACGCCGTGGATTCTGATCCGCATCTCGATTTCGGAAAGGGGGTTCATAAGCCTTATGATCCGGCGTCGGATGGCGTGTTCCTCCTCAGGGGATGCGGCGTTTACCTCAGCGTGAATGGCCAGATACCGCTCCCCGAAGCGCCTGCTCACCGGATGCCCGCCGGGAAGACCCGCATATGCCTTGGTCTCCACCGAAAGCGCCGTGATGCCGAATCCCTCCAACCCCTCCTCCAGAATGTGCAGATCCGCATCCGCCGAGGAAGAAGCCGTCAGCGTCACATCCTTCCCGGACAGGCGGATCTCATAATGTGTGTTTGTCAAAATATACCTCCTTAAATACGCAGCAAGGCTTCGCTTTCCCTGCGGATGGCACGGGCGGTGGCGTAGGGGGAAGTGTCGTTTTCGCGCAGGTAGATATGCTGTACCACCTGTCCGCCCGTACCTGCCCCGCTTCCTGTATTGTCCGTCAGTACACTGCGCTGACCCACACCGGCCAGAGCCTCTTCAATATACCGGCTGCCGTCGAGAATACCTTCCGCAATCCCACGGGACAGCATGACCCCCACCTCATCCTTCATCAGCTTCGAGGGAGAGGAGATTTCGTATACCTTTTTCGTCTCCGCCAGGGTCTGGGCGGAAACCGAACGTACTGCGGCGATGATGGCCCCCGCAGAAGCCATGATGCCGGATGCGATCCCTTCGCTGATGGACGCACCCACGGAAACCCATCCGCCGGAAAAGAGATTCCGTACCCTGTCGGCGGTGGCCTGGGCGATGTGTGTCAGGGAAGCGATCCGCTCGGTGAAGCCGGATGTGATGCCCGATGCTCCGTTTCCGCCCGCACCCTGCCAGTCGGCGGATGAAAAAGCGAGAACGGCACCATGGGCGGCAGATGCACTCTGCTCATACACTCTCGCGGTCATGGTTTCCATAGCGGAAATGACGGCGGAGATGACCAGCAGCATGCCCGCATCCACCCCCGCAGAAGCAACCGCGGTCTGTACACCGGCCTGCAGTCGGGAAGACAAAGCGGAAAGCTCTGTTTCCAGCGTGCCGATCTGTGCCGTAAACTGTTCCGTATCCAGAGCGGCTTCAATGATTACCGATCCGTCTGCCATATAGATTCCTCCGTTTCTTTGTTTGTTTTCTTGGTGTTTCTGATGCGTACCGATGCTTTGGCACGCCGTAATTTTCTGCGCGTTTCCTCATCCTTGATCCCGCTTATGTCCATGCAGCGCAGGGCGGCGGTACGCATGAAGGGACAGTCCGGGGGCAGGGCGGTCAGCAGGGCTAAGAATTTCCACCAGTGCAGCTCACATTGGGTCAGATCCATACGGTACACCTGCAGAAAAGCCCCGTAGATCAGGTCCCCGTCCCATACAAAATCAAACACCCCGCCTTTCGGTGCATTGCCGGAGGACGGGGCATTTTCGACGGTATCCGGGGACATCTCTCCTCTGTAAAAGGCCAGTAAGGCATCAAAGAGGCGGTGCAGATCCACATCGGGCAGCCTGTCGCCGCAGTACAGCCACAGCCCCAGCTTCATCCGGGAGAGATCGTCCAGATCCTCATCCTTCGCCAGTTCCCCGAACAGGATTCCCGTTCTGTAATCGGTACGGATGGGTATTCTGACCCCGTCCACAAATACCGCATCCGGCAGGGGATGGGTCAGAACGGAAGTGCGTCCCTTCATGCGCCTGCTCCGTCCGCAATGGGAGAACGGCTCAGATGGATCGCCAGCGCACGTTCACGGAAACGCTGTTCCGCTTCCATACGGATGTCCACCATGGCCTGCATCTGGGCTTCCACAAAGGTGACGAAGGAGACAAAGGCTCTGGTGTGGCTTTCCGCACTTTTCAGAAGCCCGCAGATCTCCCCGGCGGATTCCTCGTCGAAGAGTACATTGAAGAAACGGCGGATGTCCTCGCACTGAGCGGCGATCTTTCCCGCAGGCGTAAGATTTTCCTCCGCCGGTTTTCTTTCCATGTGGATCAGCGCCTCCGTCAGGCGGAACATACAGCCTTCCTCGCTGATGTCAAACCAGTAATCCGTGTTGTTGTAATGCCAGTTTTTGTTCATTCCATATCCTTTCCCGGCCGGGGTCTGCGGGAGAAACCCTGAAAAGCTTCTCCCGTATCCCGTACCGTATCGTTTAAGAAACCGTGTTTCGTTTTTCGATATCCGATTCCCACTTTTCCAGCCAGAGAAAGATCTTGGACAGGATGGACTTGAGCAGTCTGCAGAGCTGCAGGGCGAAATCCACCCACTTCATGACCTTCCCGGCCGTGGGATTTTTATACTGTACTTCCGTTTCCTCCGCATCGGAGAAAATCATGTTGTTTTCTTCGTTCATCTTACGCCTCCGTGAAGGTGGAGGTGGACAGAACAAAGGTACCGGATACGCCGTCGGAAACGGACTTGAGCGTACCGGTGTAGAGCAGAGTATCCGTACCTGCGCCGCATTCGTCGGGGATGACGGAATAGGTGCGGCGGCGTGCTCTGCAGATGCCGGATGTACCGGTTTCATCGAACAGATCCACGGTACAGATCTCCACCTGCGCCTCCTCTCCCGTGCGTTCGTAATCGGTAATGGCGCGGAGCTTCTCGATCACGGGATTGCTGCTGTATACCTCAAATTCGTAGTCGACGGTGGGCGCATAGCCGGTAACGTCCGTACGCTTGGAAGCCTCGTGGATGTAGCGTCTCTGGTAGCTTACCGCGTTCTTGGATTCGGTAAAATCCGTGAACCCTTCGCCGATGAGACTCCATACAGGTGCGCCGGCGGTACCGATATTCATGTAATGCCGTCTGGCGGCACGGTTGACAATGGATGTTTCAGCCATAATGATTCCTTTCTGTTATCGTTTGGTGTCGTAAACATTGTATTCCAGTACAAAACCCGCCCGGTATTCCTCCGTTCCGTCCTCCCATACTGCGGATTTTGCCGGCAGCGTGGTCTGGGTGATCTTTGTGAATACCCTGCCGTTTTCATCCGGCGGCAGATGGTCTGCAAACCATTCGGTCAGGACATCGAACCGGCCCAGAACCGCCAGCTTGCCGATGGGAGAGGTGCCGTCCGTGTACATGGATACCGCAAAGGGAAAACGGGCGGTGTAGGAGCCGTCTATGTATTTGCGGATCTGACGGCCGGCGGAAAGGGCGGTAATCACCCCACCCGGTACATTCCCCTCCGTTTCCGGCAGAAAATCCGACGGACGGTCTTCCCAGGTGTTGAGTAAAGTACACAATGCTTTGAGTATGCTTTTTTCTTCCATAAATGTTTATACCTCGTTTTTCGTCACAGCCCGGGCAGCCGTTTCACACCACAGCGCCAGATCCGCCGCCTTTGCCGCCTCGAACCATCCGGCCTGCGCCAGAGGATGAACGGAGCGGGAAAAGGGACGCTTGGCGTAGTAGCATTTTCTGGCATGATCCGCCGTCCAGATTACCCCGGTGTCCGTCACCGCACCGGAGCGGAAAAGCTCTCCCGTGCGGTAGGGAACATAGGGGGTACAGGACGTCAGAACCGCCTGACGAAGGGCCTGAGCGGCACTTTCCGCCCGGTTTGTGAGGGATGTCATGGTTCTCCCCGGCGAGAAATGTAGTCGGAAATGTACCATAAGAACCTCCTTATTTCACACATTCCAGCCGATAGTGTTCCACTCTGTCACTGCCGGTAAGAAAGGGCGTGATCTTCAGAATCTTCCAGCCATCCCGTTCGTTTTCGTCCGGATACATTCTGTCTCCGGGTACAAATCCGGCATCGGAAAAAGCGCAGATACGGCCGGAGGCGTTTGTCAGCTTACTGAACCGCGGGAAGAAATAGACGACGGTACGGCTCTGATGATGCCCCTTTTCCGACGCGGCGTATTCGGTGAACAGAACGACCTTATCCGCCGTGAATATGCGGTAAGCCGGGCCGAAGTTTTTGTCGTAGCCGAAAAGATGCTTGAGAATGATCCGATTCCTTTTCATGATTTCACCTCAGATCCATTGGTTCAGCAGTCCCGCGTGGGAGAGAACCATCAGGGCTTCGGGACTGACCTCCATGCCGAGAACGGTAAGGGCAGGGGTACGGTATTCCGCACGGTAGTCCCCGATGGTTTCGGCAGCCAGTCCCGCACTGTCAGAGCATCCGGCGGTTTTGTCCGTCTGCAGACAAACGGCACAGCGGATGGCATCGGCCTTCTGCGGATAATCCGCCGGGTGACGGGGCAGCAGAAGACAATGGATCACCGCCTGTGCTGCCTTGCGGAACTTTGCAAAATCCTCTTCGGAAAGCGCACCGCCGTATTCGTTTTTGTAATACGTATAATCCGTCACGGCGTCACCCATTAACCCAGATAACGTACAGCCAGCTCGGGATAGATGGGCATAAAGCTGTAGAGCACATCCATGGAGAGAATGTCCTTCTTGCGGTTGATGTCGTAGCCGCGTACCACACGGAGGGAGATGCCGTTATGGGTGGTCACGTAGGATTCCACACCGGCGGGAGTAGCCAGAGGACGGGATACGAAGGCAAAGGCATGGGGATGGAATACCAGGTTGGCTTCATGGCTGGGAATGAGGGTAACCGTACTTTCCAGAATAGCCAGATCCGGGATTTCAAACAGCATCAGGGAGAGGGTGTTGCCGGAGAAGGACACATCGTCCGCCACGACCACATTGCGGGTCACGCCGTCCTTGCAGGCGCAGGACAGAATGTCACCGGGATGCACACTCTTGCCGGAAGCGGAATCGCAGGACAGGGTGATCATGTTGTCCACAATGGAACGGACGGAAATGTCGGCAGTCACTTCGGACAGGGAACCGGATTCGTGGCGGCAGACTGCCTGGCTCATGTAGTTTTCCACGCCGAATACCTTGCCGATGGAACCGGTGCGCAGAGCCTTGGAGGAACCGCACTGATCGGCGTGCAGAAGGGCGGGGATCTGCTTCAGCTGACAGGCGGTACGGGGACTCCATACGGCGCATCTGCCTTCGGTGGGTACGCCCATGCTGTCCAGTACATAGGAAGCTTCGGCGAAATCGCTCAGGTCGGAGGGAGTGGAACCGGGGGTACCTGCCACATTGGCAACAGCAGCATACATGGCCAGACCGTCCTTGTTGATCTGCTGTGCCAGAGCCGCGGCGGCAGGTTCCAGAAACAGTCGGGTCATATCGTCAAAGCTGCAGGCACTTTCCAGAGCGGATACTTCCACATCCACGGTGGCAATGGTGTCCAGCTTGACTTCCACGGTGTCTTCCACAACGGACTGGGGAGCGATGGATTCGTCGTTGAAGAAATGCTTGGCTTCCAGCTTGACGGGGCGGCGGATGACAACGGTGTCACCCTTCTTTGCGCTGTTGTGGTCGCCCAGATCCTTGTAGATCAGGTTGGGGAACACCAGGTTGTCCATCAGTCTGGGCAGGGCTTCTCTGGCGATCTGCTTGGCGGAAAAAATAGAACTATTCATAAAAAATCTCCTTTTCTTTTAAAAAATTACGTTTGGGATCAGAAACGGCGGACGAAGCGGTAGTATTCCGCATCGGTCATGCTGTCCGGATCGGCGAAGGGTGTGCCGTGGGAAAGACCGGTGGCGGTTTTCTCTCCCTCGGCGGTGCTGTGGAACAGGTAGGGATCACTGATGCGGAGCTTGTCAAGCTGTTCCTTCAGTCCGCAGATGCCCTCTTCCCCATAGGTAATGGCGGACATATCCAGCACTTTGGCGGCAAGGGCAGGGTTTTTCGCACCCATGCGGGCCAGCGCATATTTGGTTTCATGCTCGATCTGCATTCTGGCAAGGTCGGCGGTGTGTTTTTCTTCCATCTGACGGATCTGCTCGCGCAGGGTATCCGCTTCGGTGGGCACCTTTTCTTCCGCCGGGGGAAGTTCGGTTTCGGGGGTGTTTGTCATTTTGGTTTCATCCATGTGCAAAATTCTCCTTTTCGTGGGCATCCGTCGGGTTTACGCACCGATATGCCATTTTTGTCTGTATTCTTCCTGCGTCAGAAGGCCCGCTTCCACCTCCCGCAGATCCCGGCTTCTTTCGGATTCGGAATCCACGAAATAGCTGTCGTCATACCGTATGTGTACAGCGGACATGCTGTTCATGGGCAGGCCGAGAACGAATTCGCCCAGCCACAGTACCGGACGGATCACGGCACGCAGGAAAGCGGTCATGTTCTGCTGATGCTTGCTCAGATTCTGGCGCATATCCTGTCTCTCTCCCATGTACTGGGTGGCGGTCAGCTGCGCCTTGCCCTGTACGCCGGAGAAGAGATAATGCCTTGTCCCGAACCCGCAGCGGAAGGACAGGTAGTCAAGCTGTGCCTGTAGCGCATCGCGGTTTTCCTCGGAACGGAGGCTGGGATTGTGTTCGGTGATCATGGGCGTATCCGCAATATCCCCGTCGCCGATGGTCACGAACAGCTGCTGCGCCACATCGTCCGGGGTGTACAGATTGCCGTTGTCGTCCCGGTTCACGAGGGACTGGTTGATGAACACCTTTTTGCCGCCCAGCTTCAGGTCACGGCAGAAATTGTTGAACGCCAGATCCACACCCTTGAGACAGTCGATGGCATCGGCAAAAATCGACTGACCCAGTCCGCATCCCTCGTCCACGGCGTTGTGGATATTGGGCGTCAGGATGCTGAAGAAGGGGAAGGGACAGCCGGTGCGGATCTCCTCGGGCGGCATCCCCGGACGGCGGATTTCGGTGAGGGAACCGTCCACCTCGCCGAAGTATCGGTTGCGGATCACATAACCGTCCTCTTCCTTGGTGTGGATCTCCGCATAGAGGATCGTCTCGCCCCTGTTCCGGATTTCGGAAATAAAGGCCGCCTCCGTGATCCTGCCTTCTTCTGCGGAGATGGGGAGAATGTGTCCCGCATCCACAAAATCGAAGGAGAGTGTCAGGGGTATTCCGGCGGCTTCGGTCAGATTCGTGCATCCCTTGGGCAGATCCCTGACACGGAGCAGACAGGCACCGCTGCCCAGCGCAAAGGCCTTTTCCACCAGATGGTTGCATCTGCGCCAGAAATCCGTGTTGTCCAGTAAGATACCGACCCACTTTTCGGCGGCGGGATCATCGAGCTGCAGGTAGGTTTTGTCGTTGAACAGCAGGGATGCCCAGTCCTCGCACACTTTTTTGGCCATGTGCAGACGGTACATTTCCCGTTTTACCGGACGGCCGAATGCGGCGTTTTCCCAGTATTCGTGGAAGCGGTGCTCCTTCCCCTGCCACCAGCTCTGCCAGAGATCGATCATGCGGTAGATTCCCGTACCCGCCGTGCATCCGTACTGCTGACCGATCAGGTCTAAAATTTCGTTTTGCATAAATGTTTCCTTTCCAAAGAATTGTAATCAGACTTTGCCCATATACCGCTCCACGGCATATTCCATAGCATCCAGAATGTCTATGTCCGAGGTAAAGTCATCCTTGCGCCGGTCCGCACCTTCCGTGTCATCCCATACCGCTTCGGCCAGACCGGCAGCCAGACGGGGACAGTCCTCCGTGAGATGGAACCGTCCCGCCGTCATCAGGCCGTTGATAAAGGCGATACGGTCGGCAATGGGACGCTTGGCGCAGTCGGTGATGATCACACCCTCCCCGTGGGGAACAGCCCGGCGGAGTCCGTTGATCAGATACTGGGCTTCGCTGTCGCAAAAAACGTAGCGGATGGGCAGGCGGGGGAATTTGCTGCGCAGTCCGGCCAGAAAGGAGAGAAACTCCCTGTTGATGCGTCCGGGATCAATATCCCCCTTGTCCCCCTGCACCGTATGCTCTCCGATGGCAATGACACCGCCGGACAGCGGAAAACCCATGGCGGCGAATACGGTTTTGGAGCGGTTTCCGCCGAAGTCCACGCCGATGTTGCAGAATTTCATGGGCGGCAGACCGGAGAGGGGCAGAATGAATTTCTCCGGTGCATCGGCGAAGGTGCGGTAGATCAGTCCTTCCGCGGCACAGCGCAGACCGAGTATGTCCCGGCGGTACCAGACGGAGGACTTGTCGTACTGCGCCTCGATTTCGGCAAGCCTGTCCGGCGTGATCACGGGGTTGTCCCGGATGGTAAAATGGGCGTAATTGCAGAAACCGGGATTCCCGTCGGCGGTATAGGGGTCGATATACTGCCGGTAGATGGAAGCGGAAGGGGATGTGGGATTCAAGTCCCAGAAGATTTTCCGGCGGCGGGCGGCGAGGGTACGGTTGAAGGCCTCTTTGATGAAGCTGTCGTGATGGTGGTTGATCTCGGTGGCGATCCACATTCCGTAGGAATTGCCGCGGATCCGTTTGCAGGCATCCGCATTTTTGCCGCCGGCGAAGATCACCGCCTTTTCACCGCTTTTCGTCTGAATACGCAGACATTCGTTATCCTTATACCGTCCCCATGCGCACCGTCCGCGGAAGATCCGCTCAAGACCCAGACCGTTGCAGTCTCCCAGATTGAGTTTCGCATTGCCGATGGTGGCACCGGTTGCCAGATGCAGCCTGTCGGGGGCATCCTCCAGCAGAGCGGCGAAGACAAACACATTGTCCACTGTCTTCCCGGCACGCACCGCACCTTCGGCAATGTTCACGGTACATTCCATGGCACGCCGCATATAGTCCCGGTGCTTATCCCCGAAACAGAACGGCGGCATATCCGTGTACCCTGCGCACACATCCTCCATTTTTTCACATCCTTTCCCATGATTTCAGTTACCCATCCTGCTCCTGACGGAATATATTTGCCCGCAGAGCCATCATTTCCGGACTGGCTTCGGCGGCGGCAAAGCCCAGCGCGGGATTGGCACGGACATCCTTCCACAGTTCAAAATAGAGCTTGATGGCCTGAATATTCCCGTCCCGCGCCAGGGTCAGCAGCTGCTGCCATATCTCCGCGGCATATATTCCCGCATATTCCCTGGCCAGCTGCACGACCGCGGATCCGAACGCCGCATCCCGCAGCCACGCAAGCATATCCGTTTCGGATACATCGGTCTGTGAGAGGGCGCCCGCGATCTGTTCCCCTGCCGTCAGTCCGCCGAAGCTGTTTTTGACGACGGCATTGGCGGTGTCGATTTGTTTTTCCGTCGTATCGCTCACCTCCTTTCGTGAAACCAGTATACCACAGCGAACATTTGTTTGTCGTCCCGTGATTATGGCGGAGGAATGGGGAGAAAGTTGCAGAAAAGTGGCAGAAAAGGGATGGAAAAATCCACATAATCCCGTAAAAACAAAAAACAGCAGGGGATGCATGGTAAAACATCCGCTGCTGTGGGGGAAAGGGGAGGATGGGAGGGATCAGGTATTTCTGCCGAAGAGTGCGAGGGTAAAGCGTTCATAGGCTCTGCGTCGGATGCGGTAGAAGGAGCTGCGTTCGACGTGGAGTTCTTCGCAGAGGTCATCGATACTGACGCGGGAAGATTTAGCGGCGTAAGCGGTAAGGATGGCTTTTTCATCGGGGTCGAGGGTAGCGAGGGCAAACTCAAGGGCACGCACTTTTTTGGCAAGTTTCGCACGATTCTCCGCGGCGGTTTCGTTTTCTTCTTCCCAGTCATTCCGCAGAGCGTTTCTGAGGTAGGGTAATTCCTTCAGCAGAGAGACCGCCTGTTTCTGGAGGGAGCTATTCTGATCTGTTTTTCGGGTTTTCAGGTTTTTTTTGTTACGTTTGTTCTAATGGTGGGACTCATCTGCCATTATCCTTTCTTTTGTATTCTTTTCTTTTTTATACTACAGAACATATGTTCTTGTTCTATAGTATAGCACATGGGGATTCTTTTGTCAATACAAAAGAACAAATGTTCCTTTTGGTTTTTCTACGGATGGGAGGACTAAATCGCTATTTTCTTTTTTGTCCTTGGCGGACGGATATTCTTTTACTACTCGATGAGTCGTGCTATCGTACGTTTTTGGTGTCCTGTGCGGACGGCACTTAGAGAGGCCTGCCAAAGCGAGGCCCCTCTAAGAACTCCCCCGCTTTATTAAGAGCTACGTTGGTACTGTATTGGTTGTTGGATTGGTCAAAGTAGTGGAGGATGCAAATCAGCGCTGACCGCGGTAGGGGTGCATTAGTGGAGGCATACTGTTGGGATAAGGTATGTATTAGCCGTGTACAGTGATGTGGACTGGGTGCGGTCTCATCCGTGCTAACCGCGCGAAGACTGAATGGCAGTCCTAAGACATGGCGGTCAGCCGGAATTTTTAATGCACCCAACCTTGTACTGTAGGCGAACCCACTCTTAGTTTGCACAACCTGTCAGCGGTCAAACTCCCCTATTCATCCCGCGGTCAGCACAGATAATCCTTTACTCCACTAATTAACCCAACAAACCCACACCCAACAACCTCTCCCTTTACACCAAGCGGTAGCGTAATCCTTCCTGCACGGCACTTCGTTCTGTGCACAGACCCACTATCAAACCCAACCAACCGTCAACGGTATACCAAAACCCCTGCACCCTTCGGCGGTTAGCCATAATTGAAAAACGAGATTCCCAAACCCAAAGAAACAGCAAACCCGAACCAAGAAAACCCTTGCACCTAAGCGGGGGAGTTCTTAGAGGGGCCTCGCGTCTGCAGGCCTCTCTAAGTGCCGTCCGCACAGGACACCAAAAACAAACGACAGCACGACACAAAGAGTAGTAAAAAAATATCCGTCCGCCAAGGACAAAAAAGAAAATAGCGGTTTAGTCCACCCCAACTGTGGAGAGAAAAATAAAACGAACCCCCGTAACCCCCTTGCAAACCCAATAAAAAAATGGTATACTAAAACCAACCTGAATAAAGACCAACCCCAAGAAAACAACAGGAGAAAAAATATATGGTAGTATGTTTCGGAGAATTATTGCTTAGACTTTCCCCCGCAGGCCGTGAACGGCTCGTACAGGCGGAAACCTTCGAGGTCCGCTACGGAGGCGCAGAAGCCAATGTCGCCGCTGCTGTAACCATGTTCGGCGGAAAAAGCAGTTACATCACAAAAGTCCCGGATTCCGTCATCGGTGAAGCCGCCGTGCAGAGTATCAGACGGTACGGCGTCCATACAGACGGTATTGTCCGCGGCGGAGAACGGCTGGGTGCTTATTACCTGGAAAAGGGCGCATCCTACCGCCCCTCCAAGGTCCAGTATGACAGAAAACATTCGGCTATTGCGGAAGCAAAACGGGAAGAATTCGACTGGAATACCCTCCTCGACGGCGCGGATTCCTTCTTCTTTACCGGTATCACCCCCGCCGTGTCCGATCCGGAAATTCTCATGGATGCCCTCCGTGTCTGCAAAGAGCGGGGAATCCGGGTGTACTGCGATTTAAACTACCGCGCCGCCCTGTGGTCCGCAGAAGATGCCGGACGGGTACTGTCCCGGATGATGCCCTACGTCAATACCTGCGTGGCCAATGAAGAACACGTGCGCCTGCTGTTCGGTATTACGCCCGACGAAGGACTGGCCGAAGAAGAAGAAAGACTCGGCGATATCGGTAAAAAAATGACGGAAAAATTCGGCTTTGCCAAGGTTGTCCTGACCCTGCGGGAAAGCATCTCTTCCGACGATAACGAAGTCGCCGCTGTGCTGTATGATAACGGCAGACTGTATAAATCCTCCCGCTATAAGGTACATATCGTTGACCGTGTGGGCGGCGGGGATGCCCTGTCTGCGGCACTGATCTACAGCGAATCTCCCGATGTGGAGAATAAAGTCATCGATCCCGCCGACAGGGAAATGCAGATCGACTTTGCCTGTGCCGCCAATGCCCTGAAGCATTCCATCGAAGGGGATATCTGCGTGGCCGATGCCGGAGAAGTGAAGAAAACCATGGAAATTGCCAGAAGCGGCGGACGGGTCCGTCTGGTGCGCTGAACGGCAGAAAACGGAGGAAAATATGGATTTCATCAAAACCATCAAAGACAATGCCTATGCTTATGCCAGCATGCCCTTCTGGAGCTGGAACGATAAGCTGGAGGAAGAAGAACTGCGCCGTCAGATCCGCGATATGAAGCGCCTGGGCATGAGCGGCTTCTTTATGCACGCAAGAGGCGGTCTGGAAACGGAATATATGTCCGATGAATGGTTCGACTGCATCAAGGTGTGCATCGACGAAGCCAAGAAGCAGGGCATGGAAGCATGGGCGTACGACGAAAACGGCTGGCCCAGCGGATTCGCCGGCGGTAAGCTTCTGAAAGAAAAACGCAAGCAGGCAGTGGGTCTGCAGTGCGAAGTGGTAAAGACCTTTCCCTGCGAAGAGGATACCCTCGCCGTATATACCCGCGGTGCGGACGGCAGCTTCACACAGGTAAAAGAAGACTGCGGCGCGGCGGAGTATTACCATATCTACCGTGAATATTCCAACAGCTACGTGGATACCCTCGACGGCGATATCACCAGAGAATTCCTGCAGCTGACCCATGAGGAATACAAAAAGCGCATCCCCGCAGAGGATTTCGGCAAGGCCATGCCCGGCTTTTTCACCGACGAACCCCACCGCTGCCGTGACGGCGTTACCTATTCCAATACCCTGCCGGAGATCTTCAAGAATACCTACGGCTACGATCTCTTCCCCCACCTGCCTGCTCTGTTCTATGATTGCGAGGGTGCGGAGAAGTTCCTGTTCGATTACAATATGCTGACGCATAATCTGTTCATCAACAACTGGATCCGTCCCGTATATGAATGGTGCGATGCCAACGGCGTACAGCTCACCGGACACGGCTGGGAGGAATCCAACCTGAGAGAGCAGATGGTCACTGTCGGCGGTATTATGGAATTCTACGAATACCAGCATATTCCCGGTATGGACTATCTGTGCCGCAGACTGACCAACGACATCGGCCCCAAGCAGATCGGCTCCGCCTGTGCACAGCTTGGCAAAAAGATGGTGCTGTCGGAAATGTTCGCCTGCTGCGGCTGGGACGTTTCTCCCCATGAACTGAAACGTATTGCGGACCTGCAGTATGCCGGTGGGGTCAACCGTACCTGCCAGCATCTGTATCCCTACAGCGAACGTGGCCAGCGCAAGCGTGACTATCCCCTCCATTTCTCCGAACATAGTCCGTGGCAGGACGGCATGGTGGATTTCGACCGGCACTATAACCACCTCGGCGCCGCATTGGCCCAGGGTGAAGAATTTGCCCCTGTACTGGTGATCCATCCCATCCACGGCGCCTTCATGAAGTACCGTCGGGATATGGAAGCTATTATGGACCTCGACAGAGAAATGGACAATCTGTCCGACCTGCTGGGTGAACATCAGATCCCCTACCACTACGGTGACGAAAACCTGATGAAGCGCTACGCTTCCGTGGAAGACGGCAGAATCCGTGTGGGCAAGTGCGTGTATGATTATGTCGTAATTCCCTACACCCATTCTCTGGATAAGGAAACCTGCGACCTGCTGAAGAAATACATGGCAGAAGGCGGTAAGGTATGGCTGTTTGCCGATACACCCGCACACATGGACGGTGCCAAGGCGGACATGAGCTGGCTGAAGGCGAACATTACCTTTGAAGAACTGCTGACATCCAGAGATGTGCCCATCGCATCCCCGGACGGCAAGAACGTACCCGCCCTGCGTAAGATGACCCGTGTTCTGGAAGAAGGCAGACTGGTGTTTGTAACCAACCTGACCGCTGTCGAACAGGATGGCGTATCCCTCACCTTCCCGGGCACGGAAACGGTATGCGAGATCGATATCGACACTCTGGATATCCTTCCCGTATACGGTGAAAAGACCGCAGAGGGCATTACGGTATATGCCAACTTCGACGATACCGAAAGCCACCTGTACCTGATCGACTCCACCGCCGCCGATATCCTGCCCGGCAAACCCGCCCGTCCGGCTGCATACATCCCGATTCCCGCCAAGGCTGTCTTTGCCGAAAAACCGGAAAACATGATGATTCTGGATATGGTATCCCTTGCCAGGGGGGACGGTGCTTACGATGAACCGCTGTCCCTGTACGGCGTGAAGGATAACCTGCTCAGAGAACAGTACGAAGGGGATATCCGCCTGAAGTATACCTTTACGGTAGCGGACGGATTTGTACCGGAAAAACTGAATCTGGTGCTGGAAAACATGGGCCAGAAGCGTGTTCTGGTCAACGGCAAGGAAGTCAATGTTCT
This sequence comes from Oscillospiraceae bacterium, assembly GCA_015063745.1. GTDB lineage: Bacteria > Bacillota > Clostridia > Oscillospirales > CAG-272 > UMGS1696. The sequence goes on from SVTO01000005.1 coordinate 49,107, forward strand.
GCCCGACACATGGTGGTTCGACCGCAGCTTCCTCGTGTATCCCATCGCGGAACAGGTGAAGGCCGGCGTGAACGAAGTGGAAGTTTTCATGCGCCACTATCAGAGACCCCATGTATACTATGTTCTGTACAACGCATCCGCCGGTGCACTGCGCAACAGCCTGACCTTCGATACGGAAATCGAATGTGCATACCTGACCGGGGATTTCTCCATCCGCACCGATGCACCCTTCACACCGGACATCCGCAACAGCTTTGTCTACGAAGGCAGCTTTGCTCTGGATACACCGAAGACGGAAGTACGCACGGACAATGTGGTGGAAGACGGATTTACCTTCTTCGGCGGCAAGATGCAGCTTGAGATGCCGTACACATGGAAAGCGGGAGATCCGACGGTACTGCGTCTGAACGGCCGTTTTGCCACCTGCGGCGTAAAGGTCAACGGCGTATATGCGGGAGAAATGATGTTCAAGCGCACCATGGATCTGGCGGCATACCTGAAGGAAGGGGAAAACACCATTACCTTTACCATGTGCAACGCATGGCGTAACCTGATGGGTCCCCACCACCATGCAGATGCCGAATGTATCGTTCTCGGACCGAGAGAGTTTACCTACGAAAACGAATGGAACGGCAGAGAATGTGAACGATATAAAGAACGCTATTCCTTTGTACGGTACGGCCTGGTGATGTAAAAAACAGCCCGCTGCCGGCCATTTCAGCCGGCAGTGAACACAAAGTATATTTATAAAAACCATCGGTATCCCGTTTCACGGAGACAGGATGCCGATGGTTTTCATATTTCCCAAAAAATTCCGCAATTTTCCGGAATATTCAAAAAATCCGCATTGATTTTTGCACCGGATGGGTGTATACTATATAGGTATAATTCCATAACAACAGTGAGGTGAGAGAAAGTGAGTCATTGTGATGGCTGTAGTCGAAGTAGACGAGCAAACAGAACCTGTTCCGGCAATGGATCGTCGGAGAGCCGTCACAGGCGTGCTTTCTGAACCCGCGGACTTTTTCTGTGATGCCGGCATCGGCATTTTTTGCTTTTCTGCCTGCCCTAAGCTGTCGTGCGGAATACAAATCCGCAGCGCCAATTCGATTGAAGGAGGTAAGGAATATTGAAAACAGAAAAAGATATGGAAGAATTGGATGTCCTGGGCGAATCTGCTGAGTCTGAAGAAGAAACCGAAGAAACCGAACAGCTGCAGATGCCCGATTATGAAGAAGAAATACTGAAAGTGATCCGCAGCAACGCCTCCCCCCGTATGATGGAGCGGAATCTTTCGGACTACCACCCGAAGGATATTGCAGAAGTATTGCCGGAGCTTACCGATAAGGAACGAAAGAAGCTGTACCGCATACTCAGTGTTCCCGTACTGACGGAGATTCTGGAATACGGCTCGGAGGACGTGACCGGCGGTTATCTGGACGAAATGGACCTGCCCAAAGCGGCGGCGATCCTTTCGGAAATGGAAACGGACATTGCGGTAAACGTCCTGCGTGAGATCGAAAGAGGCAAGCGCCTTCTGCTGATCGACGCCATGGATGGGGAAGCGAGACGGGAAGTGGCCCTGATTGCATCCTATGACGAAGACGAAATCGGCAGCCGCATGACCACCAACTGCATCATCATCCGTGAAAACCTGAGCGTCAAGGGCGCCATGACGGAGCTTCTGGATCAGGCGGCACGGAACGACAATATTTCCACATTGTTTGTTGTGGACGAATACGGTGCGTTCTACGGCGCGCTGGATCTGAAAAAGCTGATCATCGCCAGAGAAAACGAAGATCTGGAGCCTTTGATCGTTACATCCTTCCCCTACGTATACGGCCATGAAAGCATTGAAGACTGTATCGAAAAGCTGAAGGATTACTCCGAGGACTCGATCCCGGTACTGGACAACAACAACCGCATCCAGGGTGTCATCACCTCCCAGAGCATTATCGAAGTGGCCGATGACGAAATGCGGGAAGACTACGCGATGCTTGCAGGTCTGACCGCCCGTGAAGACCTGGAAGAACCCCTGAAAGTCAGCATGGGCAAGCGTCTGCCCTGGCTGCTCATCCTGCTGGGACTCAGCTTGGTGGTATCCGCCGTTGTGGGCGTGTTTGAAAGGGTAGTGGACCAGCTGCCCCTGATTATGGCATTCCAGTCCATGATCCTGGGCATGGCAGGTAACGTAGGTACCCAGTCCCTGGCCGTTACCATCCGCGTGCTCATGGACGAAAGCCTGACCGCACGTCAGAAGCTGACTCTGGTTTCCAAGGAAATCCGCGTAGGTCTGGCCAACGGCTTTATCCTCGGCGTGATCTCCTTCGTTCTGGTCGGCCTGTTCATCTGGCTGGTCAAGAGTAAGGAACTGCTCTTTTCCTTTGCCGTCTCCGGCTGCATCGGCGTGTCCCTCCTGCTGGCCATGCTCATTTCCAGCGCAGTCGGTACCCTGATCCCCCTGTTCTTCAAAAAAATCAATATCGACCCCGCCGTAGCCTCCGGTCCCCTCATCACTACCGTAAACGACCTTGTGGCAGTGCTGACCTACTACGGCATCAGCTGGGCTCTCCTTCTGAATGTTCTGCAGTTTGTGGCATAAGAATAAAGGGGGAGGGAGAAAAACTTTTTGCGAAAAAGCTTTTCTCCCTCCCCCTTTGACCCCCTCCCTTTTTTCAAAAAACTTCAGAAAAGGGGATTTTGTGGAAATATTAAGGTTCTGCCGCAAGTCCAAAAGTTTTGATCCAACTTTTTCAAAAGTTGGCAGGGATCGAAGGGACAGAGTCCCTCGTCGAGCTCCGCAGAGCTCGAAATACCCAGGACACAAAAAAGTTCTTTTTTGGCTTCTTTTTTCCTCGTTAAAGGAAAAAGAAGCACTATATCTCAGATCAAAACAATAAGGGCGTGTCGCAAATTACATTTTCCAACGTAAATGCGACACGCCCTTTTGTTTTGTTATCAGTCGAGGTAGCCCTGACGGTAGAGCAGTTCGGCGATGAGAACGGCGCCGCCTGCAGCACCTCTGAGGGTGTTGTGGGACAGACCTACGAATTTGTAGTCGAACATGGTGTCGGGACGGAGTCTGCCGACGGATACGCCCATGCCGCCGTAGAGGTCACGGTCCAGCTTGCACTGAGGACGGTTGTCTTCTTCGAAGTAGGTGATGAACTGCTCGGGTGCGTGGGGGAGTTCGAGCATCTGGGGAAGACCGCGGAAAGCCTTCCATTCGGCGAGGATGGTTTCCTTGGGCGGGGTGTTTTCGAAGCTTACGAACACGGCTGCGGTATGACCGTCGGAAACGGGAACGCGGATGCACTGGCTGGTGATGGCAACGTCATCTGCTGCCACGATGGTACCGCCGCGTACTTCACCCCAGATCTTCAGGGGTTCCTTTTCGCTCTTTTCTTCTTCGCCGCCGATATAGGGGATCACATTGTCCACCATTTCCGGCCAGGTTTCGAAGTTCTTGCCGGCGCCGGAAATTGCCTGGTAGGTGGTAACGAGGATCTGCTTGATGCCGTACTTGCGCAGGGGAGTCAGCGCGGGAACATAGCTCTGGATGGAGCAGTTGGGCTTAACGGCAATAAAGCCGCGGTGTGTGCCCAGACGTTCTCTCTGGCTGGCGATAACGGCCAGATGGCTGTCGTTGATTTCCGGGATCACCATGGGCACGTCGCTGGTCCAGCGGTTGGCGGAGTTGTTGGAGATTACGGGAATCTCAGCCTTCGCGTACGCTTCCTCCAGGGCCTTGGTTTCTTCTTTCTTCAGGTCAACTGCGCAGAAAACAAAATCGCACAGTGCCTTCATTTCGTCGATATGGGAAGCGTCGTGGATAACCATGTCACCGATTCCTTCGGGAATGGGGCAGGCCATCTTCCATCTGCCGTCCACAGCTTCCTTATAGGGCAGACCGGCTGTTCTGGGGCTGGCGGCCAGTGCAGTGATCTTGAAATAGGGGTGATCTGCCAGCAGGGTGATGAATCTCTGACCAACCATACCTGTCGCGCCGATGATACCACATCTCATTTTTTCTTTCATAGCAATCTCCATTCCACCGCAGAATCTGCGGTATTTTCACATAACTTTACTTTTTGCCACGTATATTTTCCCCGCCTGCTCACAGGATATGCACCGGCGGAAAATCGGTACATTCCATCCTGCCGGTATCGCCGCGGCTGCGGATAAATATGCGGGATCGGCGGAAAATTTGCGCAAACCCGAAAAAATTCACGCATAATAATTCTCCGATAATATATAATTATACCACATCCTGCGTATACTGTCAATTTATAGCCATACAAAATGCGAGCATTCCTCCCTGCGGGATTTTATGCAATTTGACACAAAACGACCCTGTCTTCGGGCAGAATCCATTGTGTCCCGGGAGCACACAGTCCGGCTGTGGTACTTTGGCACTCCGGGAAAGCGGGCAGGAAATAAATGTTAATTAAGTGTAAACTATTGAAAAAAGGCTTGATTTTTATAGGGCATGGGGGTAAAATATAGGCGTGAAGTTTAGCACTCTGTAATTTCGAGTGCTAAAATATGCGAAAAAACGAAGATAGCATATCCTTCATTCATACGAAAAAATATAAAAAAGCATACAGGAGGCATATTATGACACTCAAACCCCTCGCAGACAGAGTTGTAGTGAAAGCTGTTGAAGTGGAAGAAACCACCAAGACCGGTATCGTTCTTCCCGGTACCGCTAAAGAAAAACCCCAGGTAGCCGAAGTTGTGGCTGTAGGCCCCGGCGGAATGGTTGAAGGCAAGGAAATCACCATGATCGTCAAGGTTGGCGACAAGGTTATCACCAGCAAGTACGCAGGCACCGAAGTAAAGTGTGACGGCGTAGAATACAACGTAGTACGTCAGAGCGACATTCTGGCGATCGTTGAAGAATAATCCAAGCGATAGAATAAGGAGAATTACTGATATGGCAAAAGATATTAAGTACGGTAGCGACGCACGCAATGCGCTGATCGCCGGTGTGGATAAGCTGGCAAACACTGTAAAGATCACCATGGGTCCCAAGGGCCGCAACGTTGTTCTGGATAAGAAGTACGGCACTCCCCTGATCACCAACGACGGTGTTACCATCGCCAAGGAAATCGAACTGGAAGACGCAGCGGAAAACATGGGTGCACAGCTCATCCGTGAAGTAGCATCCAAGACCAATGACGCAGCCGGTGACGGTACCACTACCGCAACCCTGCTGGCTCAGGCATTCGTACACGAAGGCATGAAGAATGTTACCGCCGGCGCCAACCCCATGGTCATCCGCAAGGGTATCCAGAAGGCTGTTGACAAGGCAGTAGCTGCTCTGGCAGCAAACTCCAAGGCTGTAAACGGTAAGGAAGACATCACCAGAGTAGGTACCGTTTCCTCCGGCGACGAAGTGATCGGTACTCTGATCGCAGACGCTATGGAAAAGGTTACCAGCGACGGCGTTATCACCGTTGAAGAATCCAAATCCGCTGAAACTTACTCCGAAGTAGTGGAAGGTATGCAGTTCGACCGCGGTTATCTGTCCCCCTACATGGCAACCGATACCGATAAGATGGAAGCCGTTCTGGACGACGCACTGATTCTGATTACCGACAAGAAGATCTCCAACGTACAGGACATCCTGCCCCTGCTGGAACAGATCGTACAGGCCGGCAAGAAGCTGCTGATCATCGCAGAAGACGTAGAAGGCGAAGCGCTGACCACTCTGGTTCTGAACAAGCTGCGCGGTACCTTCGTATGCGTTGCCGTTAAGGCTCCCGGCTTCGGCGACAGACGTAAGGAAATGCTCCGTGACATCGCAATCCTCACCGGCGGTGAAGTGATCTGCGACGAACTGGGTCTGGATCTGAAGGAAGCATCCCTGGCACAGCTGGGTCAGGCTCGTCAGGTTAAGGTAAACAAGGACAACACCATCATCGTAGGCGGTGCAGGTGCTAAGGAAGATATCGACAGCAGAATTGCACAGATCAAGTCCGCTATCGAAATCACCACCTCCGACTTCGACCGTGAAAAGCTCCAGGAAAGACTGGCTAAGCTCTCCGGCGGTGTAGCTGTTATCAAGGTTGGTGCCGCTACCGAAACCGAAATGAAGGAAAAGAAGCTCCGTATCGAAGACGCTCTGAACGCTACCCGCGCTGCTGTTGAAGAAGGTATCGTTGCAGGCGGCGGTACAGCATTCATTAACGTAATCCCCGAAGTTGCCAAGCTGCTGGAAACCGCAGAAGGCGACGAAAAGATCGGTGTACAGATCGTTGTTAAGGCTCTGGAAGCTCCCGTTCGCCAGATCGCCGAAAACGCCGGCTTCGAAGGTTCCGTTGTCGTAGATAAGATCGTTTCCTCCGGCAAGAAGTCCTTCGGCTTCGACGCATATAACGAAGAATACGTGGATATGGTAGAAAAGGGTATTGTTGACCCCACTAAGGTTACCCGCTCCGCTCTCCAGAACGCAGCATCCGTAGCCGCTACCGTTCTCACCACCGAAGCCCTCGTGGTAAGCCTCCCCGAAGAAGCTCCCGCAGCTCCCGCAGGCGGCATGGGCAGCGGCATGGGCGGCATGTATTGATTTAAAGTAAATAGTGTTTTCGCAGGGGAGAGAAGCTTTTTTCAAAAGTTTCTCTCCCCCTGCTATTTTCCCCCCTTCTTCAAAAGCTTTGGATGAAGGGGGATTTTTGTGTTGTGGGAAATAGAAATGGGCTGCCGCTTTTGTACTTGCGACAGCCCTTATGGTTATTTTTGATCTATGTCAGTCCTCGTCGGGATCCTTTTCAAAATCTTCTTTGCTCATGCCGCAGTCCGGGCAGGTAAAGTCATCGGGGAGATCTTCAAAGAGCGTACCCGGTTCAATACCGTTGTCGGGATCGCCGGCTTTTTCATCGTAAACCCATCCGCAGATCATGCAAACATACTTCATAGTGATAATTCCTTTCTTGATTTGAAAAGTGTTACTGTTTTTACACATACTTGTGTGTTCAATAGTATATCAAAAGCATCGCGGAATTGCAAGAAGAATTATACCGAAATTTTCAGGATTATCTTGTATGTATTGCACAATTTTCATAAGACGGATGTCGTATCGGGGAGGAATTATGCGCATTATGATGGAATTGGAGGGTGGAAATACTGTTTTACAGCAGTCCGAGGCTGATGATTTTTCGGTTTTTCGCATATGTCTCTGTCCTGAAGTATTTGCACAATACTTCCGTAACAGAATTATGTCAAGCGTTCCCGGTTATATAATTTCCATAACGGAATTATAAACGGAATGGGTGATACAATGAAGACGAGAAAAAAGGAATACGGAAACGTCAATATGGTAGGGCAGACCATCGAAAAACTCCGCAAAGCCCAAAAAATATCACAGAAGGATTTCATATCCCGTATGCAGACACTGGGCTGCGATATAAACCCCACCAGCTATTCCAAACTGGAGGGACAGATCCGTATCGCCACCGATAAAGAACTGTACACAATCGCCAGAATTCTGAACGTCCCCGTAGACAGCCTGTTCCCCTCCCCCGCCGAATAAACCAAAAAGGACTTGGCCCGGACCACACCAAACGTGTCCCGCCAAGTCCTTTTATATTTTTCAAAAGTTTTTAGAGGATGGGAGGTGTCGGAGGGAAGGGGTACTTTTTCCAAAAAGTATCCCTTCCCTCTGACAAAAAACTCATTCAACCCCTCCGCAAAACCTTCTTCGCCGCTCGGAGCAGGTTTTCGAAATTCAGCACAGTAACCGCACCCGTCAGCACCACGGAAACGGGGATCCAGTAAGGGATTTCCAGAATCATCACGCCGCAGAGGGCCGTAACCAGCACCACGCTGATGATGAACCGGGGAATATCCCAGCGGATCGCCACGGAGGTACGGCTGTGGAAGAAGCGGATGACGAACATGATCACATAACTCAGACAGGTGGAAACGGCCGCACCCATGGAACCCATAACGGGAATCAGCAGAATATTGCCGACGATGTTGCATACGGCACCGATGAGGATCGTCACGAAGGTTGCCATACTCCGCTTGTCCACCAGATAGGCGGAGGTCAGGAAATTGGCCAGACAGCAGAAGGTCGTTGCCAGAACCAGCATGGGAACAAACCGCCACGCTTCATAATATTCCGGTGCCGCCAGAACCATTGTGGAAAGCTTGGCCGTCACGATCAGCCAGGCCGCACCGCCGAAAGCCACAGCCTGATATACCCGCGCCACATTGGAGAACAGCCGCTCTCTTTCCTCTTTCGGCTGATCCGCAAAGGCGGAAAGCTGCCAGGCATAGGTGAATATGTTGGAAATAATAATCAGAATCGTGGGGATCTTGTTGGCGATGGCGTAGATCCCGTTGGCGGATTCGCCCAGAACGGATGTAATGATAAAACGGTCGGAGATGTTGATGATCCAGCTGCAGACGGTGGTGGGAATCAGGGGCAGACTGTATTTCAGCATATCGAAATCCGTCTTCTTCTCCAGACTGCCGCCGAAAACCGAACGCAGATCAAAGGCCCGCCACTGCTTGTCCTTCAGAATACAGAACGCCGCACAGGTGCAGTCCGCCAGAATACTGGACAGCACATATCCCGTCACACCCATGTCCAGTACGGCCAGAAACAGGATGTTCAGCGCGATCGCCACAGCGGTGCAGAGAATCCCGTCTTCCGCATACAGCCGTACATTGCCGCCGGACCGGGCAAACTGACTGCAGGCCGCATGGAAGTTGGCCGCGATGACGTAGAAGCATACCAGAATCGTGTAGCCGCCCGTGTAGGGGATCAGATCCAGCAGGGGATAGGCCAGCAGCAGTACCGCAGACCCGATGGCCGTGGTGAGAATCCCGAAGGTGTACACCGTTTTGCGGTCCGTCGTCTCGTCCATGCCGAAACGGATTACCGCATTGGCGATCCCGGCGGAGGCAATGGGAATCAGCAGATTGGACAGCTGTACCACATTGTCCATGATACCGTATTCCGTTGTATTGAGCATGGCCGTGTAAAAGGGTGTCAGGAAAAATACCAGCAGCTTGGACCCGAAGGTGCTCAGCGCAATGAGCAGGGTATTGGATAACAGCTTTTTATAGACATTCATGGGAAACAATCCTCACAGTGTTCAAAAAATCTCAGCCTATATAGTATACCACAGTTTTTCCCGACAGGAAAGGGAATTGTATGAATTTTTGCAAAAGAAAATGGAATGTACCGCATAACCGGGGAAAACGGGGGAGGGAGGGGGAAAAGAATATAAATTTATTGTAAATAATCCGTTTTCTCTTTACCAAACGAAAAAACTATGGTATAATATATGTATTATACGCAAAATTGCGGTTTTGTTGTCATTTTGCCGACTGCATGGATGAGCCGGCGCAGGAAAGGGCTGAAGGGAAAGCGGATGTTTGATAAATATTACCTGAAACGGACCCTGATCACCTTTCTGACCGTGCTTCTGACCGTGGGCATCATCATCTACATCGCCTACCACATCGCCGGCAGCTTCGGGGCAACCCTGCAGCTTTCCGATGCGGTATACGAGTCCGTGACCCGGGTGCTGGACACCGACGGATACGTCATGCGCCATGAAAAAGTGCTGTACGCCTCCCACGCCCAGTCCGGCAGCGTCACACCTTCCGTACAGGACGGTACAAGACTCGGCATCTACGACAAAGCGGCGGATATCTATGACAATACTCTGCCCGACGTACAGGCGAGAATCCGCGAGATCGACGAACAGATCGCCCTGCTGGAGGACAGCCGTACGGAAAAGGTCTCCGTGGTCAATACCTCGGGACTGGAAGCCGCGATTTTCAATAATGTGCAGGACATCCGCCTGATGGTGGAAAACCGCAGCTACGGAGATGCCACCACCATGCGCTCCACTCTCCTTGTCAATATCCTGAAACGGGATATTCTCAAGGGCACCATGACCGACTACAACGACCAGCTGGCCGCCCTGCAGGCAGAGAAACGGAATCTGACGCTGCAGCTCGGTGCCTGCCTGGAAACCGTATATGCCCCCGTCAGCGGCTATTATTACGCCGATACGGACGGCTATGAGAGCATCTTCAGCGCGGACGGCATTGATTCCATGTCCTACGAAAGCTTCATGGCCATGATCGGTACCGACCCGGCGGAAGCAAACCGCAGTACCGTCACGGTGGGCAAAATGGTAACGGATTACCGCTGGTATCTGGCCTGCCCCGTATCCAAGAAGGAAGCGGCGGAGCTGGAGGACGGCAGAACCTATGCGATCACCTTCCCCTATAACGGCAATAAGGTCATCCACATGAAGCTGTACAGCGTCATTCCCGCATTGCCGGGCGAAGATGCGGTACTGGTATTCGTATCCGGTACGATTCCGGAGAATTTCGACTACACCAGAATGCAGCCGGTACAGATCGGCACCGTGGAATATACCGGTTTCCGAGTGCCCGTATCCGCTGTGCGCGTCATTGACGACTGTGAAGGCGTGTATGTTCTGGACCAGGTAACGGTACGGTTCAGACGGGTCAATATCGTATACGAAGGTGACGGTTACTATATCTGCACAGGCGGGGAGCCGGATGAGAATGCGGTATATCCCTGGATACAGATGAACGACGTCATCATTACGGAAGGGGTCAATCTTTACGAGGGTAAGGTCATTACCGGTAAAGATATGTGATCCGTCCGGAAAGAGGCACAGTATGACAGAAGCAAGACAACAATTTTTGAAGGCATCCTACGAACGGGTGATGGAGGATATCGAATCCGCTGTGATCCGTCGGGGTGAACATAAAGCGGTACAGCTGCTGGCCGCATCCAAGACCATGCCGGCGGAGGATATTGTATATCTGTCCGACGTGGGACTGCGGTATGCGGGTGAAAACCGACAGCAGGAATTCACGGAAAAATACGAAGCCGTCAAATCCGCGGCAAACCCGGCCGAGTATCATTTCATCGGCCACCTGCAGACCAACAAGGTCAAGTATCTTGTGGGCAAGGCGGATCTGATCCATTCGGTGGACTCCGTGCATCTGGCTGAGGAGATCGCAAAGCAGGCATGCCGTATGGGCGTCACCGTTCCGATTCTGGGACAGGTGAACATCGGCGAAGAGGAAGCAAAGAGCGGCGTCTCGCCCGACGAAGCCCCGGAATTTTTCGCCGCACTGCACGAGATGCAGGGGATTTCTCTCCGCGGAATGATGGTTGTGGCCCCGATTTGTGACGAAAAAGAAAAAATTCGAAAATATTTTCGAGATTCTTACCGAATTTTTATTGACTTTTTCGAAAAAAAACCGCATAATATAAGAGAGGCCATTTTATCTATGGGAATGAGCGATACATATGAGCTTGCCATAGAGGAAGGCGCGACCATGGTAAGAGTGGGCAGCGCGCTGTTCGGACACCGAGACTATGGGGCGGGAAGATAAAAATTTTCGTCCGTAGCTATATAAAAAATTCAGAATATTTTCGCCGCGAGGCGGCAGAATGGAGATAAGAATGGGACTTATGGATCGAATCAAAAAAGTAACCGGCACCAATGATGCTTACGATGAAGCATACGACGAAGATTATTACAAGGGCTTCGACGGCTACGAAGACGAAGAAGACGATAGTGATATGCAGATCGCCGGCGGTGCTATGGGCGGTATGGGCGCTCCCATGCAGAATCCTATGGGCGGCGGACTGAGCCTTTCCGGCAATAACATCCAGATGCAGGTTGTATGCCCCCAGACTTTTGACAGCGCTCCCCAGATTGCTGACCGTCTGCTGAACAAGTGCACTGTAGTACTGAACCTGGAAAACACCAACAAGGAAACCTCCCGTCGTCTGATCGACTTCCTGACCGGTGTTGCTTACTCCATCGACGGTTCTATCAAGAAGGTTGCCACCAACGCTTACGTTATCACTCCTTCCAATGTAAATGTTGACGACGCACACCTGAAGAGCACCGCAGCTCCCCGCAAGAAGGAAGAAAAGCCCGCTGAAGAAGCAGAAGCTGAATTCGACGATTTCAACTGATCCGGCTTTTTCCATAACACAGACAATACTTCAATGATGCCGCAGAGTTCATGGTAAAAATTACCTGATTTGAGGTTTTGTTTGTGTACCCATTTTATAAATTACCAAACAATTCCATAGACAACCCCCGCGCTATGCCGCCTATGGTATAGCGCTTTGTTGTTCAGAGGGATGAGCGGGAGAGGTGCATAACGAACTCCCGTACAGCAAATACTAAGGTATTCAAAAGCTTTCCGCGAAATATTACCCAACGGAGATACGAATTTGCATAGCTTGATTTATTTGATAACAGCCACCTTGTCCTTTCTGCTTTCCGCCCTGCAGTTTCTGATGCTGGCCCGGGCGATCATGAGCTGGTTTCCGATCGGCGAGGACAATGTGATAGCCGGCTTCCTCTATGCTGTCACGGAACCTGTGATCATGCCGGTACGTGCCCTGCTTGAGCGGTTCGGATGGTTTGAAGGACTGCCGATCGATATGTCCTTTTTCTTCACCTTCATCATACTGTCCATCCTGCAGACATTCCTGTAAGGGAGAGCCATATGGAACTGACGAAGGAAGAAGAACTGCTCTGCGCAAGAGCGGCGGAACTGGCGGAAAACGGCAGCTTTATGGTGGCCGTGACTCCCTTTTTTACCCCCCGTGAAAGAATGGCCGTCCACGATTATCTGTGCCGCAGCGGACAGATGGGCAGCTGCTTCTGGTGGGGCGGATATCCCGGGGCGGAGAGAGCCTGCGGGGTGTTTGTGCCGGACTGGTATCTGCCGGAGGAAGTTCCCTCTGTGACCGGCGGATATGCGGGGGCATTTGATGAAACGAGAAGCACATTTTTTGCCGGACTGCTGCAGGAAAATCCGTCTCTGGCAGAGGAGATTCCCCTGTGTGCCCTGTCGGTGAAGGGGAGCGGCTTTGCCTCCCTGACCCACCGGGACTACATGGGCGGCATACTCTCCCTGGGCATCGAACGTGACGTGATCGGCGACATTGTGGTACGCGGCGGAACGGAAGAGAACCCGGCAGCGGAAGCGGTGGTGTTTGCGGCGGAGAAGATCTGTGCCTATCTGGAAGAGTCCCTGACCCAGATCGGCCGGGATGCCGTAACGACAAAGCGCATCCTCCATCCTGCGGGAGAAGCCCTGCCCAGACGGTACGAAGCTGTTTCCGTAACCGTATCCTCCCCCAGACTGGACGGTATCGTAAAAGCCATCACGGGTATGTCCAGAGAAGATGCGGCAGAGTTCGTGCGCCGCGGACTGGCAGAACTGAACTATCACCCCGCACAGGTGGACAAAACGGTCTGCCCCGGTGATACCCTGTCCCTGCGGGGCTACGGAAAATACCGGATCGACACCACCGATACGGAAACCCGCCGCGGCAGAATCCGTGTAACGGGACGAAAATATATCTGAAAAACAGTATTCCCAAGAAAATCCGAAAAACATTCCTATACATTTATACAAGGGAGGACTACCATGCCCCAAGAAGATCGCCTTGCCCTGAAAAAAATGACATTCAGCAAAAGCCTGAGAGGCTACTCCTGCGATGAGGTGGATGCCTACATAGAATATGTAACGGATAAATATGCCCAGGTCTGCAGAGAGTATACGGAGGTGCGCAGAAGACTGGCCACCGCCGCCGCCAGAGAAAGCGAGCTCCGTGCGGAAGATGAACAGGCTCAGAAGACCCGGATTGAAAAATACCAGAAGAACTGCGACGCCATGGTGGACGAAGCCAAACGCCAGGCCGCGCGGATTCTCGCCGATGCGGAGCACGAAGCGAAGCTGATCATCCGCCAGGCCGAGGACGAAGCCCAGAATATCGCGGCCAATGCAGCCAAGGAAGGCATCCGCGTACAGCACGAAGCCAGCCGCTCCATCGCTGCCAAGAGCAACCTTGCCGACAGAATAGTGCAGGAAATCGATACCTTCCGTAAAGAAGTATTCGCCATTTACGCAGAACATATCGATGCCCTGGAACGTCTGGGCAAACTGACGGACGAATTCTACCGGCAGAAGAACGAACTGGCCGATGCCGGAAACGCCGACCCCGCCGCAATCGCATCCCTGATCCGTACAGATGCCGGAGAAGCGGAACCGGAAGAAATGACCGGGGCGGTTATGGAAGCGGAGGCAGCCGAAGCAGAGGAAACGGCGGAAGAAGAAACCGAAGTGAAAGCCGAAGGTTTGTTCAAAGCAGCCGAAGTGACTGTAACGGAAGAAGAACCGGACGAAGATGCCTTCAAGGAAGCATTCGACGAAGCCAAAAAAGCGGTATTTGAAGAAAAAACCAAAAAAGCGGACGACACTCTGCAGCTGCATATAGAAGAACCGGCAGAAGAACCGGAAGAAACCCCCGCGGAAGAAGCTGCCGAAGCAGAGGAGTTTGTTGATGCTGCGGAAGAGTTTATCGAAGCAGAGGAGTTCGTTGACGCTGAAGATGAATTTATCGAAGCGGAAGAATTCGTTGATGCTGAAGATGAATTCACCGAAGCGGAAGCGTTCGTTGACGCCGAAGAACTCACCGAAGCGGAAGAAGAATTTGAAGTCTGGTCCGGTCAGGAATACACAGAAGACGAAGATAACGACGATGCGCTGAACCTGTTCGATACGCTGACCGAAGAATTCATCGAAGCTGAAACGGAAGATGCGGAAACGGAACTGACCGAAACCGAAATGGTATTCGAAGAACCCGAAGCGGCTATTGAACCGGAAGAATCCTGGGAAGAAGAAGCGGTATTTACCGAGGGTGAGCTGACGGATATCCTGTCCGAAGGCGAGCGTTGGGAAGACGCGGAAGAAGTACCGGAGGAAGTACCGGAAGAATGGGAAGAGTCCGCAGAAGAATGGGCGGAAGAATGGACGGAAGACGCAGGTGAAGAGGAAGGGACTGCCGGAATCATCACCGAAACGGCGGACGAAGACCGGTCCTTTACCGATACGACGGAACTGCTGAGAACCCTGTTCGGCGACAGCAGCTGGCAGAGCGTTCCGGATGCCGACAATGGGCTTGACGACGGGAATATCCTTGTGGAAAACTCCGTCGAACCCGTGAAGGAATACGGGGAAGATGAAAACGACCTGCTGCTGGCCGACCTGAAATCCATCTACGGTGCAACGGATGAAGACGACGAAGAGGAAGAAGAAAGCGATTTCGACGAAGAAAGTGATTTTGAAGAAGAAAGCGCCGCGGTTTCCTTTGTACCCGTCAAGCGTAAGGCTGTGCGCAATCCCAAGGATCTGGACGATCTGTTCCTGTCGGGAGATGCGACCAATTCTACCAAGGACATCAGCCTGACCGGGGAATTTGATATTATCTTCTCCAAGGAAAAGAGTATGCGCAACGTGGAAGAAATCGGCAGACAGCCCTTAGCCACACCCGAAGCACCCACCAAGCCCAAGAAACACAGTAAGTTCTGAAGGAGCGTATATGATACTGATCATCATCCTGATTCTGGCCGCCGTAGGTCTGGATCAGTGGACGAAATATCTGGCTGTGGAGCACCTGATGGGGGAAGCCAGCTATCCCTTCTGGCAGGATGTACTGCACTTCACCTATGTGGAAAACCGCGGCGCCGCGTTCGGTATGCTGGCGGATCACCGCTGGGTGTTCATGATCTTTTCCGTAGCGGCCATCGGCATCCTGCTGTTCTGGCTGTGGAAGGAAAAGCCGCAGAGCATCTGGGTCCGTATGGCGGCGGCCTTCATCGTGGGCGGCGGAATCGGCAATATGATCGACCGCGTACGGCTCGGCTATGTCGTGGACTTTATTGACGTACGGCTGATTGATTTTTACGTGTTCAATGTAGCGGACTCCTTTGTCTGCGTGGGATGTGCGCTGTTTCTGCTCTGGGCGGTGTTCTCGGAGATCGGTGCAAAGAAGAAACCCGCAGAAGCTGCCGCGGAAGCACCGGAAACGGCGGATGAGGAACAGCAATGAAGGATGTATTCGATTTGTCCGATGTGCTGACGGAAGAGGATCTGCCCGAAGAGGAAAACGCGGGCGAGACCCGGATCGACATTCTCCCCGAAGAAGCGGGAAACCGTGCCGATGCCGTTCTTGCCGCACGTACCGGCCTGTCCCGTTCCGCAATCCAGCGGCATATGGAAGAAGGACAGCTTGTCCGACTGGTGCAGGGAAACCCGCATCCGGTTACAAAGAAGGATAAAACCGCCGCAGGTGAGGTCTACGTTCTGACCCTGCCCCCGCCGGCCGCATACGACGTGGCACCGGAGCCGGTTCCGCTGGATATCGTATACGAAGATGACCAGATCATCGTCCTGAACAAACCCCAGGGCATGGTCGTCCACCCCGCACCGGGACATACCGGCGGTACTCTGGTCAACGGACTGCTCTACCATTGCGGCGACAGCCTGTCCGGGATCGGCGGCGTACAGCGACCGGGGATCGTCCACCGGATCGACAGGGACACAAGCGGCTTACTGTGCGTGGCCAAAACCGATATGGCCCATACCCACCTGTCCGCCCAGCTCTCCGACCACAGTATGCACCGGGAATACCGGACCATCGTGATCGGCGGACTGCCGGAAGAAACGGGAACTGTGGACGCACCCATCGGCAGACACCCCACCGACCGGAAGAAAATGGCGGTATTTGCGAAAAACCAGCCGGGCACATCCAGACACGCCGTATCCCACTACCGTGTACTGGAGCACCTGACGGGACACACCTACACGGAAGTGATTCTGGAAACGGGACGCACCCACCAGATCCGCGTACACATGGCGCACATCGGCCATCCGGTACTGGGAGATCCGGTATATGGCGGCGGAAACACACCGTTTGTACGGCGCAATCCGGCTCTGTTCCACGGACAGATGCTCCATGCGGCCGCATTGGTCCTGACCCACCCGGCTACGGGAGAAAAAATGCGGTTCACCTGCCCTCTGCCGGATTATTTCGAAGCGGCGCTGGCGAAACTGCGGGAATGAAAAGTAAATAAGCATACGGACGGTCGTACTGTCCCGAAGCAGGCTTGCGGAATACGGATTCCCCAGACCGGCGGCGGTGGATGGTGCGGCTGTCCTTTGTTCTGCGGAGAAATCCGGATTTTTCCAAGTCATATACCGCCGTCCATCGGCATAAAATGTGCTGTACTGAAATATTCACGGAGGTATACCATGATACCTGAACATTATTTGTCAACGGAACGGTTTTACGAAGAGGAAACAGCGGAGACAGCAGAGGATTTCATTCTCCCGGATTATATGGCGGAGGTACAGCGGGTTCTCGGCGTAACGGCGGCGGTTACACTGGACGATGCATTTCTGGAAGGGGATTTTCTGGAAGCGGAAGGGGATGTGATCTATACCGTCCTGTACCAGAGCAGCGACAAAGGTCTGGCGTCGGCTCCCCTGACCTCCCGCTATTCCTGCCGCGTACCCATTCGCCGCGGGGAGGGGGACGGATTCGGCGTGGAAGATGTGACCTTTCTCAAAAGTGCGGAAAACGTGGTCTGCCGGGTACTGTCGCCGCGGAAGCTCAGCCTGTCCGCGAAGGTGCATCTGCAGTGTTTCTCCCTCGGCTGTACGGACGGCGGTCACCGGATCGAAGCGGAGGAGGAAGATGTGTCCACCGTGATCTGCCGCAGCCGGGAAGTACCGGTGACGGAGGTGAAAAACGTCCGCAAGACCGCCTCGGCATCGGGGAATGTGCGGGAGAGGGAAGGCACCCGGGTGATCAGCTGTACGGGACACGTGTGCGTGCAGGATGTAAAAATCCTTCCGGCCAACGGAGAGATCCGGGTCACGGGGGAAGCATCCGTGCAGTTTCTGCTGGCATCCCCCGACGGCAGTTATATCCGTCTCCGTGACCGCTGTCCCACGGAAGATACCCTGCGGCTGGAAGCACTGCGGTCCCTTGGCAGTGTCCGAGGGGAAAAGGACCGTCCGCCGGAAGGATTTGCCTCTGCCGTATGTGCCGCGCTGGAAGTGACCTGCGGGGACAACGGGGAGATCGGCTGGCAGATGGAATACGATCTGGACTGTTCCGCCGCCATGCCCGGGATGCGCCTGATCACCGATGATGCCTACAGTACGGCATACAGGGAAAACTGTACGTTCCGCACAACGGAAGCCGTATCCCTGGGCCGATGCAGCACCGGCAGACTGACCGTCACCGGCGAAAAACAGCTCCGCGGCGGCGATATGCGGTACATCTGCGGCTTCGGCAGGGCGGTCTTCCAGAACGGTGAGATCCGTGACGGACGGCTGATCCTGACGGGCAGTGCGGTACTCACGGGCGTGTTGGCGGACAACGGGGAAGTGGTTACGGAAGAATGTACTGTACCTCTGCGGTACGAATGTGAAGCGGGGCACACGGACGGTGCGGTATCCTGCCGGTGCGGGATCACGCTGTTCGACATCGGCGGACGGGTGGACGGGGATATGCTGTACATGACCGCAGAATCCGCCTTCCACGGCATATGCCTGCTGAAGCATCCGGAAACCACTCTGGAATCCGTTTCTCTGAAGGATGCCGAACGCCTGCCGGAAAAACGACCTGCCGTTACCATATATACCCCGGATGTGGAGGACACGGACTGGACGGTGCAGAAGCGCTACCGGGTCCGGGAAGAAGCCATCCGGAAAACCGGACAGCGGTATCTGATACAGATGGAGTGAAAACCTGCGGGATGGGGAAGCATATGCTTCAGGCATTTGCTTCCCCGTCCTCTGTTTGGTATCAGCCAATAAACCACCAGCATAGCTGGTGGTTTATTGGCTGATACCAATTCTCCGTAGCGTAGAATTACAAACGGTACATTTATCGCATAATTGACTTTTCCTGCTACAAAATTGATACTTTCACGAAAAAGTGTTGACGCTTCCCGGAGAATTGCGATATAATCATATCGGAAAAAGTCTTTTACACTATACTGCAAAAGACTTTTTCCGATGTATTTTCAAAATTAATTAAACAATATGAAAGGATTCCCCGACATGAAAAAGCTTCTTGCAATCCTTATGTGTACTGTACTGACAGTATCTTTCATGGTTATTGGTGTTTCTGCAAAAATCTTTGTTAATGAAAAAGCAATGGTTCTGGATGTGGAAAATATCATTGGTGAAGACGATACCGGCTGGCTGTATCTGACCGGCGACGAAGCCGACGATGCCAACATCGTACTGCGTTCCTACGGTTATGGCTGGTTTACAATGTATGACGGCTATCCGGCATTTATCACCACACCTATCGGCAACAATATTCTCAACTATGCATGCAATACCGAGAGTGAAGAACTTGAAAAAGAGACTATTCCTCTGTGGAGCGTATTTCCCGAGAGAAGACCCATTATGAAATGGCGCTATAAATTTGCTTTTGACCTGGGTACAACGGTTACAATGGATATGCCTTTCTGTGATGGTCAGGGATTTAATTTTGAAGTAATCGCCGATGGTGAATGGCATGACCTGATCATTGACCTGTATGCTTACGACTCTCTGGACTGGATTGCATATGAAAAGTATTGGGCAGAACAGGTTCCCGGATTTGACGAACCCGAACAGGGCGGCTTTCAGTTTGAATTCTCTTTCCCGGATGAAACACCGATTCTGATTGATTATATCGGATTCTTTGCTACCAAGGAACTGGCAGAATCCTTTACCGGTGACACCTCCATTTTCGGAGAAGGTATTACCGACTGGAGAACTGTGGACAAGAACTCCGATCTGTACAAGAGAGTAACTGACCCTGAATATGCATCTACAGTAACCGCTCCCGAAACCGAAGCCGCAACTGAAGCAGCTACCGAAGCTGCAACTGAAGCTGTAACTGAAGCAGCAACCGAAGCAGCAACCGAAGCCGCAACCGAAGCTGCAACCGAAGCTGCAACTGAAGCTGCAACCGAAGAAGCTACTGAAGCCGCAACCGAAGCTGCAACTGAAGCAGCAACTGAAGCTGCAACCGAAGCTGCAACTGAAGCAGCAACTGAAGCTGCTACCGAAGCCGCCACCGAAGCTGCAACCGAAGAAGCTACTGAAGCAGCCACCGAAGCTGCAACCGAAGAAGCTACTGAAGCAGCCACCGAAGCTGCAACCGAAGAAGCTACTGAAGCAGCCACCGAAGCTGCAACCGAAGAAGCTACCGAGGCTGCAACCGAAGCTGCTACCGAAGCCGCAACTGAAGCCGCAACTGAAGCAGCAACCGAAGCAGCAACCGAAGCTGCTACCGAAGAAGCAACCGAAGCTGCTACCGAAGAAGCAACCGAAGAAACTCCCGTTGTTGATGAAGAACCCGCATCCAGCAAGACTCCCATCATCGTAGGCTGTGTCGCCGCTGTTGTTGTGATCGCTGCTGTTGTTGGCATCATCGTCAAGACTAAGAAGAGCAAGAAGTAATCCGGATACATAAGCTGCGTATGTAAACGCCGCCCAAAAGAAATAACGAAAACCCATCGATGAATCCAATCGATGGGTTTTATTATGAAAAATACAATTAATTTGTTGTCTTATGTGACTTTTTTGTCATATTTTTGCAAACACATTGACAAATAGTTATATATTTTGTTATAATAAAATTGTACTATATGTACTGATAATGATGGTATCTTTTGATGCCGGTATCAAAAAAATTGAAAGGAAAACTTTATTATGAAGAGGCTTTTGACAATTCTTCTCTGCGCGGTAATGCTTGTTTCCGTTATGGGTATTGCCGTTTCCGCCGCAAATTATAGAACCGACACAGCACGTGCCTATAAAGTTGACGGCTTTGTAAGCGAAGACGAACCCTATGTACAGGATACCGAAGAAGACAAGTATATCCAGTGGTACAATTACTACCAGGGTTGGACCATTCAGATGGAGGGTTATACCGCTATTATGACACACCCTTATCTGGCAACCACTTGGGAAGCTTGTTTCTGGGATCCGGAATGGTGTATTCCCGTTACCCACCGATACATGAAACTGCGTATTAAAACATATTTTGATATCGGCGAAGATGTTGTAACCAAATACGAACTTTCCGGACGTACACAGTTCTTCTGGTTTACATGGCCCGGCAATGGCGAATGGCAGGAAATCATCATCGACATGGCTGACCCCGAACTGGCGAAGGAAAACGGATTTGACTGGCTGGGATACACTGACCAAGGGGTAGACGGCGATACCAGACCTTTCCCGGATATAATCGGTCAGCCCCTGCTGCGTTCTTGCGCTCTTTTGTTCAATATGCAGGGTAAAGATGAACAGCCTATTCTGTTCGATTACATCGGTTTCTTTACCACCAGAGAAGAAGCTGAAGCATTCGACGCAAGCTGGTTTACCAATCCTCCTGCAACCGGAGTAGAAGCTGATACTGAAGCAGCAACCGAAGCAGCAACCGAAGCCGCAACTGAAGCAGCAACCGAAGCCGCAACTGAAGCCGCAACTGAAGCCGCAACTGAAGCCGCAACCGAAGCAGCAACTGAAGCAGCAACTGAAGCCGCAACCGAAGCCGCAACTGAAGCCGCAACTGAAGCAGCAACCGAAGCCGCAACTGAAGCCGCAACTGAAGCCGCAACTGAAGCCGCAACCGAAGCAGCAACTGAAGCAGCAACTGAAGCCGCAACTGAAGCCGCAACTGAAGCCGCAACTGAAGCCGCAACCGAAGCAGCAACTGAAGCTGCAACTGAAGCCGCAACCGAAGCCGCAACTGAAGCCGCAACTGAAGCCGCAACTGAAGCAACAACTGAAGCTGCAACCGAAGTTGCTACCGAAGCAGCAACTGAAGCTGCTACCGAAGCAGCTACTGAAGCCGCCACCGAAGCCGCCACCGAAGCTGCAACCGAAGCAGCTACTGAAGCCGCAACCGAAGCAGCTACTGAAGCCGCCACCGAAGCTGCAACCGAAGAAGCTACCGAGGCAGCAACTGAAGCTGCAACCGAAGAAACTCCCGTTGTGGACGAAGAACCTGCACCCAGCAAGACTCCCATCATCGCAGGCTGTGCAGCCGCTGTTGTTGTGATCGCCGCTGTTGTTGGTATCATCATCAAGATTAAGAAGGGCAAGAAGTAATTCTGTTTACATAAGGTACAGATGTAAACTAACCCAATAGAAGAACAAAAAGCCATCGATGTATTCCATCGGTGGTTTTTATTGTATTAATGCCTTTAGGCAGTTGAGCACGAAGTGCGAAACAGACAACCACCCGCTATGCGGGTGGGCAACAAAAGGTTATACCAAAAAAACTCCTAAGGTGGTACAATAGGAAAGACAAGTCTAT
>SVTO01000062.1 GCA_015063745.1 Oscillospiraceae bacterium
TTCCACTGCATCCGGTGCATCGGTGATTTCCGGTACCATATCGAATACAGTAAAAATCTTTTCCGCAGATGCAAAGGCGGACTGCAGCCAGTTGAACTGTTCTGCAAGGTTCTGGATGGGGTTGAAGAATTTATTGATGTAGGAATAGAAGGTTACTACCAGACCGCTTGTAATCGTCTGACCAAGGAAAGAGATTTCACGGATATATCCTCTGCCGGACAGATACAGCAAACACAGGACGGAGGAAATATACAACATATACACCAGTGGCCGGAAAATACTGAATACGAACATTTCGCTGTATTTCGCTTTGCCCAGGGCCTTATTTTTGTTGTCAAATTCCTCTTTCTTGGCTTCTTCACAGTTGAAAATCTGTATGATCTTCATACCGGAAAGGTTTTCGGAAAGGAAGGTGTTGATGTCCGTTGTACCGTCTTTTACTCTGCGGTAGGCTTTACGGGAGAATTTGCGGAATACCACGGTGAACAATACGATGAAAGGAACGAAGCACAGCACCATGAAGGTGAGCATATAGTTCAGGCAGAACATCGCGGTCAGTACACCGATAATAATAAAGCAATTCTTGATCAGGTTGACGATCAGATTGGTAAACATCATGGAAATGGCGCCGGTATCGTTGGTTACACGGGTCACCAGTTTCCCAACAGGGATGCTGTTAAGCTGGTTATGGGATAGAGATTCGATGTGTACAAACAGATCTTCGCGTATACGGGACATAATCTTCTGGCCGGTACGCTGGAGGATGATTGCCTGTACATAGGTACAGATCAGAGATACAACAAGGATGGTGGCGTAAATCAGAACCATGCGGATCAGCTGGGACATAGCGAAGTCGGTGCCGAACAGTTCGATGATTTTCCCCATGAGGATGGGAGCGACGATGTCATACCCTACCGAGAACAGCATAATGGCAAGTACGGCGGCAAAGTTTTTCCAATACGGCTTTGCGTATATCAGAAGACGGCGGGTGATTTCGCTGTCCTTCATGTTACGGTCAAAACCGATCGCTTCTTTCTGCTTACGGATGGTCATGTATGCTGCGATGAAAATAACAGAAAGGATACCCAGTACACCGCCTACGGCAATCAGAGGAAAGAATTCACGCATTGGTCTTCACCTCCTCGGAATAGCCGGCCTGTTCGTCGTCCAGTCTCTGCAGTTCCACCATATTACGATATGCGGGACAGGAAGCGTAGAGCTCGTCATGGGAACCGACAGCGGTCAGTTTACCGTCATCGATGAATATGATCTTATCCATGGACTCGATGGTGGAAATACGGTGGGCGATGAGAATGGTGGTTTTCTTATCACGGATTTTCCGCAGATTTTCAAGAATTACCTTTTCCGTTTTTACGTCTACGGCAGAAACGGAGTCATCCAGAATCAGGATACCTGCATCCTTCAGAAGAGCACGGGCGATGGATATGCGCTGTTTCTGACCGCCGGAAACGGTTACGCCGCGTTCGCCCAGGATGGTTTCGTATCCATCGGCGAATTCTTCGATGTTGCTGTGAATATCTGCCATTACAGCGGCTTCACGGATCTTATCCTCGGATATATTGGTGTCGGTGAAGGCAATGTTGCGTGCTATAGTGTCGCTGAACAGGAAATTATCCTGAGGAACATATGCACAGAACTCACGGACACGGCGGATCGGGATACGGTTGATATCATTATCGTCCATATAGAGAGTTCCGTCGGGAACATTGTATGTACGCAGAATCAAGTCAACAAGTGTTGTTTTTCCTGCACCGGTTTTGCCGATGATACCGACGTGCTCGCCAGCATTGATGATAAAGGAAATGTCTTCAAGCGCATCGTATTCGGCTCCGGGATGACGGAAAGTGAGGTGACGGAATTCGATCTTGCCCTTCAGTGTGCCGGGATCTCTGATGTCACTTCCATCACGCACATCGGGCTGGGCGTCCAGAAGTTCGCCGATACGCTTCAGGGATGCTTTGCCTCTGGATCGCATTTCGATCAGCTGTGATACGGCCATGATGGGCCATACGATTGCGGTAAAGTAGCCGATGAATTCCACCAGCTGTCCGGCGTCGAATACGCCTTTATAAACGAGATAACCGCCGTAACCGAGAATTACGCAGATTACGGATTCCACAAACAGCGTTACCAATACAGTAAGCAGAGTGGACATTTTGGTATGGGCTACGTTGGTATCTTCGTTTGTTTTATTGATCTTTTTGAAGTTCATCAGTTCCACGGTTTCCTTAACAAAGGCTTTTACAACCGCGATACCGGAAAATGTTTCCTGCGCAAAATCAGAGAGAGAGGAAAATGCGGCCTGTCTGGCATCCCATCTCTTTTCCAGATGATGGTCCAGTACCGCACCGATGGCCAGAAGAAAGCCCATGGGAATCATGGAAAGCAGGGTCAGAAGCGGATCCATGGTGAACATTTTCAGCAGAGAGAGCACACAGAGGAAGAGTGCGTCACAGAACATGAGCACGCCCCAGCCGAAGCAGTCCTGCACCGTTTCCAGATCGTTGGTGAACAGGGTCATCAGGTTGCCGACTTTATGTATCTGGTAGTATTGCTGGGAAAGTTCCTTACAGTGGTCGAACATACGGCCACGAAGATCGGTTTCCATGCGTACAGCGGAGCCTCTGAAGCATACACGCCACAGAAATCGGCCTGCTACCATACAAAGAATGACGAAAATGAGCGGCAGACAGATTTCATCGAGAAGATAATCCATATCAAAAGGCACAGTTACTCCATCGGTGGTAATGGTTCCGTCGATCATACCGTTTACACCTGAGCGGTAGAATTCCGGAATAACGAGCTGCATATAGTCAACCAAAACCAGTGCAGCTATACCGAGAAGCAATGCAGGAAGATAGCGGATATAATAGCGGTTTATGTGCTTCCCGAAAATCATAGTATCACCTCATATTCTTATTTAAATCATGTTCTATATTATACCCGTGATAATGTTTTAAATCAATAGACAAACTATGAATTTCGCATAATTTCCTGAATTTATCCGCTAATTCTGAAAAAATAAAAAACAGAGCCGTGATCTACAGCTCTGCAAGTATATTCAGATCTTCCTGTGTATCCGCATCCATCAGTTCATATGGATTGTCTATACAGAGGGTACGCAAGGATTCGGGATGCTGTTTTACGACATATCCCCCGCCTTTTCCGGTCGAAAGTTCCATGAGATTTTGGAAGTACTTTTTCGGGAATACTACCGGTGAACCATGGGTATCATTACAGATCGGCCGCCAGATACTGTCGGGGACGGATTTTGCTGCCATGACAAGGGATGTTATAGTATCCACGGTCAGAAGCGGCTGATCGGCCGGGCAGAACATACAGTGGTCTGTTTTGCACGCAGCTTCCAGCCCCAGTCTCACGGTATCGGAACGATGGGGTAAATCGTGCAGAATGTAAGTTGTATTCATGGATTCACATAATTCAGCAACTTCCCTGCTGCGGGTTACGACAACACGGGAAGTGAATATACTGTTCGTGCTTCGTATGATATGTGTGATCATCGCCTCCCCTCGGAAGTTGGCAAGAAGTTTATTGCAGCCGAACCGTTTGCCCTCTCCGGATGCCATAATGACACAACCGGTATTGCCGTACGGATCGTCAAGATCGACAAGCAATACATCTTCGCGTTTGCACATCCGGGTGATGAAGGCGGTGTTTTGTTTTCTGACAACAGCGGCGACATGTTTTTCGGCCAATAATGCTTCGATGCTTTCACAGTATGGAGAACATTCCGATTCCAGGTAGCCTATTTCATCGATGGATACCCATTCGGATATAGAGGCCAACAGATTGTTTACGACGGAAATACCGAGGTCCAGAAATCCAGAGGACACGATTCGCATTTTGTTTTCCGTCCCCGGACGATCCGGATCATAAGTTCCAATGAGCGCTGTTCTTCCTGTGATATTTTCTTTAAGATAAACTGACTTTCGGGGTTCTGCCCATGTTGTTATACCGGGACATCCGTCCGGGAATAACGCATTCAGTAATGTTGTTTTGCCGGTATGTCGGCTTCCGGTCAGGATCAGGTGCTTTTTACCGCTGCTGCGGAAAGTATTCCATATAGATACGGCGGTTGGCTTCACAACAGGCATCACGGAATTCTTCATATTTTTCAAGCCACTCCTTTCCTTCTGCTGTAATACGGCTTCCACCGCCATGTTTCCCACCGACTTCACAATATGTCAGCGGAAATCCAAGTACCTCTTCGGCATGGCTTATGATTTTATGGGCTTTACTGTAGGACATCTGCATAGACAGTGCTGCGCTGCGCAGGGATCCCGTATCTTCTACGGCTCGAAGTAGCCTTGCCGGACCTTCTCCGAAGAATTTTTCACCGTTTTCATCCACTATCGTGATCTTTGTTATCGCTTTCATATATCAATTTCCCCTTCAGCAGAGATGGATTTACCCCTGCAGCATTACAATCTGTTCTCTTCCCCCAGCGTTTTGGCAGACATGAAGGCTGATTTTTCCGTATATTTTGCTGAGTAACTGTTCCGTTTTATCCAGCGGATCGTTTTTCGGAGAGACAAAGCCTGCGGTTTTGCCTTCATCGATCAGAAGGAGATAATCACAGAAATTCAAGGCAAGAGACGGATCGTGCAGGGATATGATCGCTCCGCCGTTTACGGATTCTATATGGGATCGAATCAGATGCATTACATTATGTCTGTGTCTGAAATCCAATGCGCTTTCCGGTTCGTCGAGAATGAGCAATTTGCTGCCGGACACAATGGTTCTTGCGAGAATGACAAGCTGTTTTTGGCCTTCACTGAGTTTCTGATAATTCATATCCGCTCTATCGCTCAACCCGACCTTACACAGTGCGTCAGATGCTGTCTTACGCATTTCCTGTGTTGGGTGGGCAAGGATGCCGAGATGGGGATTGAATCCCATCAGGACTACATCCATTACAGGCAGATCTATGGTGATGCCGCTTCTCTGGGGGATATATCCACACAGTCCCGCAAGCTGTTTCAGAGAAAGTTTTTCAAGCGTTGTTCCTTCGATGGTACATATGCCGGTATGGGGCAAGATGCCGCATAATGCTTTTAACAATGTGGTTTTTCCGCACCCGTTGGCACCGATTATACCTACGACGGTCCCGGTTTCCATCCGGAAGGATATGTTTTCTATTATCGTTTTTCTGTCATATCCTGCGGTAATGTTTTCGGCTGTAAAGAATGTCATCGTTCCCTTCTCCTTCCGGCAATCAGATAGATCAGGAACGGTGCTCCGAGCAGGCTGGTGAATATGCTGACCGGAAGTTCTGTGGATGCTGTGCATCTGGCAAGAATGTCGGCTCCGCACAGAAGGATACTGCCGAGAAGACCGCCCAGGAGCATGGTGCCGGCTTTGTTGTCCGAAGTCAGAAGACGGGCACCGTGGGGGGCAAGAAGGCCGATAAAGCTGATCAACCCCGTCAGACTTACGACAGAGGATACGGTAAGTGTTGCGGTTAACAGAACTATGAGCCGCATGGCGTTTACATTCACACCAAGCATACGAGCTTCGCCTTCCTCTGCGGACAGCAGGATAATCTGTCGGTGAAGGAGAAACAGTACTGCCGAACAGACAAGGCACAGTATGAGATTCCCGCCAATGGAATATACGCTGATTCCGCTGAGACTTCCCATAATCCAGTATTCAATGGATGCCAGTTCCCTTTCCGGGTCGGCTGTCAGTTTCAGACACATGAGTGCTGTCTGGGCCAGAGAATGTACTGCGATACCGGCCAGGATGATGGTGCTGTTTCTTCCTGTACGATCAATGGACGACAGGCCGAGGGAAAGCACTACTGCGATTATTGCACCGGCAAATGCGGAGACGGTAACTGCGGTTGTGCCGGTGAAAAATAAGATACCTGCTGCTGCTCCGGCAGATGCACCGGATGATACACCGATGATGTCCGGAGATGCCAGAGGGTTGCGGAACACGGTCTGATATACAAATCCCGCAGCACCGAGGGCAAATCCGCCGATCAATGCGGTTACAGTTCTGCTGAGACGCAGAGTCAGAAATACACGCAGCTGCATTTCGTCTCCGGCTATGAGTTTCTGAAGTGATAAGGGATATTTACCGGTTATCAGGCTGATAATTGTCAGAATAAGCAGAAGAAATGCTGCGGCGGTACAGAAAAGTTTAGTTTTCGCTGTAGGTGAAATCGTAGAATGTTTCATAGTACTCGTTTATAATCTGGGCACATTCCTGTTCGCTCATGATTTCGGGATGCAGGATTCCGGCCAGCCATACGGCGCCTAAAATACCGCTGGGTACGGGACTGTCCCATGCTTCTGCTGCGTTGGGCATTTTATATATATTTCCTGCCTTGATGGCCTGACAGTTGGAGAGATTGGGGTCTGCCAGAACATCTTCTACAGTATAGTCAGCATCGGAGGCAAGAATGATGTATTCGGGATCCCATGCAAGGAGCTGTTCGTAGTCGATTTCCACCCAGTATCCGTCATTTATGGAACCGGCAACATTTGTACCGCCGGCCAGACGGATCATATCGCTCTGATACATTGTATCCCCTGCGGTGGACAGCATGGAAGAGTTGCCTGCGAGATATACACCCGGAGTTTCGGTTTCGACCAAGGCTTCGGTCAGTTTGGCTTCGGTGGATACGGTAAATGCCAGGAGTTCCTCCGCTTCTTCTCTGGCATCGGCAGCTTCTGCGATCAAGCGGATCATGCCATTGAGGAGTTCCTGGTTTTCGGGATTCACGAGAAGAACGTCGATACCGAGGGATTCCAGGGTTTCAACGGCATTTTTCAGCTTTAGGGGGAGAATCACAAGGTCGGGTTCAAGGGCTGCACAGCCTTCCAGGTCAAACT
Organism: Oscillospiraceae bacterium; assembly: GCA_015063745.1. Lineage (GTDB taxonomy): Bacteria > Bacillota > Clostridia > Oscillospirales > CAG-272 > UMGS1696. The sequence continues at coordinate 6,882 of SVTO01000062.1, forward strand.
CCTTTGCGGTACCTACGCTGGGCAGATCGATCAGTTCGGGAGCGCTAAGCTTATAAATGGCACGCTTATCGGCTTTAGCTTCGATACCAACCATTTTGTCTTCCAGATCCAGTGCGATCAGAGCACTTGTGGAAATATAGTAGCCACTTACCAGTTTCTCCGGTTTTTCATCGATAACTATCTGTCGACCGGCCTGGTCCGTTACGGTAATGGGATACTGTACGGCAACTTTGTTTTCTTGATTTTCCGTTTCTGCGTTCGGCTGTATATTGCCACAGGATACGGATGTCAGAAGAATGAAGGCTGCAATGAGGATGGAAAGCAGTTTTTTCATGATGATTTACCTTGTTGTATTTTATTTAGTATAACGATATTATAACAAATACTCTTTTAAAAATCAACAGTTTCTGCTATAATATATAGTACAAATGAAATCTGCTGCGGTAAGGAGTCATGATTTATGATAACGATACAGAAATACATACGTGTTCAGAGCCTTGAAGAAGCCTGGGAATTGAATCAAAAGAAAAACAACCGCATTCTCGGCGGCATGCTATGGCTGAAAATGGGACGTGCCAATGTGAATACCGCTATTGATCTCTGTGACCTTGGGCTGGAAAAAATTGAAGAATCCGATGATGCCTTTTCTATCGGTACATCGGTTACGCTTCGTCAGCTGGAAATGCATAAAGGATTGAACACCTATACCTGCGGTGCCGTTCGAGAAGCTCTTTCATCCATTGTCGGTGTCCAGTTCCGCAATATGGCTACAATCGGTGGGAGTATATGGGGACGATTCGGTTTTTCCGATGTGCTAACCGTGTTTCTTACCATGGACTGTTATGTGGAACTTTACAAGGGCGGTATTGTGCCGCTTCCCGATTTTGCCGTTATGAAACGTGACAGAGATCTGCTGGTTCGTTTGATTGTGAAAAAAACACCTGCAAAATTTGTTTATACTTCTATGCGGAATCAGCGTACGGACTTCCCTGTTCTGGCTTGCGGAGTCGGTTATGTCAACGATGAATATCGTGTTTCCGTCGGTGCGAGACCGGGGCAGGCAATGCTTCTTCGTGATACGGATGGAATTCTTGCTAACGGAATCTCGCTCTCTGCGTCTGATGCTTTTGCCGCATTTGCTGCGGAGGCGATTCCAACAGGTTCAAATGTACGGGCTTCTGCTGCTTACCGTACACATTTGATTCGCGTGCTTGTAAGTCGTGCACTGACAGAACTTGGAGGTTTATGATATGGAAATCACTTTAATGCTCAACGGCAAAAAGATTACGGCAAATGTCGAAGCCGATACGATCCTTCTGGATTTTCTTCGCAGTAAGGGCTGCCTCAGTGTTAAAAGAGGATGTGAAACCTCCGGCTGCGGACTTTGCACGGTTCTGATGGATGGAAAACCTATTCTGTCATGTTCAACCCTTGCCGTACGTGCGGATGGACATGAGATCTTCACCTTGGAAGGTCTGAGAGATGAAGCCTCCGATTTTGTCGATTTTATCGCAGACCAAGGTGCGGATCAGTGCGGGTTCTGTAATCCAGGTATGGTTATGAACACCATTGCGCTACTTCGAGAGAATCCCGATCCTACGGATGATCAGATCCGTGCATTTCTGGCCGGTAATCTCTGCCGTTGTTCGGGGTACGACGGACAGCTCCGCGGTATACGTAATTACCTCAATTCCCGTAATATTTAAGGAGGCAGCATGGAACACCAAGAATACAAATCGGTCAACCGTTCGGTTCGTAAAAAAGATGCCATGCAGCTATTGTTGGGCAGTCCCGTTTACACAGACGATGTAACGCCGGATGATGCGCTGGTTGTGAAGATTCTCCGGAGTCCTCATGCAAATGCTATTGTAGAGAAAATTGATACCGCTACGGCAAAAAAAGTACCCGGTGTGGTGGATATTTACACCTGGGAGGATGTACCGCAGACACGTTTTGCCATTGCCGGACAGACCTATCCGGAACCCTCTCCGTATGACAGACTGATCATTGACCGTCATGTTCGTTTTGTGGGAGATGTTGTGGCGATTGTTGCTGCCGAAACGGAAAAAGCTGCCCTGAAAGCGATGAAGCTTATCAAAGCAGACTATACAGTACTGGAAGCTGTATTGGATTTCCGTTCTGCAAAGGACAATGCCGTTCTTGTGCATCCGGAAGACGATTGGTTCCCTCCCTGTGAAGTAGGCGGTGATCCCAAACGGAATCTGGTTGCTTCCGAAGTGGATGCCGCGGGGGATGTAGATGCGGTGCTGGCGGATTGTGATATTGTACTCGACCGTACGTATCATACAAAAGCGTTCAATCAGACCATGATGGAAACTTTCCGAACCTATACTTCTTTTGACAGATATGGTCGGCTTCATGTCGTGGCTTCCACACAGATCGTTTTCCACACAAGACGGATTCTCTCCCGTGCGCTCGGTATCCCGAAAAGCAGAATCCGGGTGGAAAAACCGCGTATCGGCGGTGGGTTCGGGGCGAAACAGACGGCGGTTTGTGAAGTATATCCCGCTTTTGTTACATTGAAAACCGGTCGGCCGGCGAAGCTTATTTACACAAGAGAAGAATCCCAGATTGCAGGTTCTCCGCGTCATGAGATGGAAGTACGGGTACGGCTGGGTGCTGACAAGGATGGGAAGATCCGGGCGCTGGATTTATATACCCTCTCCAACACCGGTGCTTACGGTGAACACGGACCTACAACCGTCGGACTCTCCGGACACAAGTCCATTCCGTTGTATACAGGTTCCCTGGAGGCTTACCGATTCGGGTACGATGTGGTTTACACCAATCTGCAGGCGGCGGGTGCTTATCGCGGCTACGGTGCAACGCAGGGGATTTTTGCGGTTGAATCCATTGTCAGCGAGCTGGCCGAAAAGATAGGGATGGATCCTACGGAAATCCGTGACAGAAATATGATCAGAGAAGGTATGGTCATGCCCGCTTATTACGGTGAGACAGCCAATGCCTGTGCGCTTGATCGCTGTATGGAGCACTGCCGGCAGATTTTCGACTGGGAAAATAAATATCCGGTTCGGGATATGGGCAACGGCAAAGTCAGATGCGCCGGAGTGGCGATGGCTATGCAGGGTTCCTGTATTTCCAATGTGGATGTAGGATCTGCCACCATCAAGCTCAGTGAGGATGGTACATATAATCTGATCATCGGTGCGGCGGATATGGGCACCGGTTGTGATACGATTCTTGCGCAGATGGCTGCGGAATGTATGGAATGTGATGTGGACGATATTGCGGTATTCGGTGCGGATACGGATGTTTCCCCTTACGATTCCGGTTCCTATGCTTCCTCTACCACTTACATTACCGGTAAGGCTGTTGAGAAAGCCTGTGGGGATCTGAAGAAGCGTATATGTACAATTGCAGCGGAAATGTTGGGTTGCACTGCAGAAGAGACTGTGTTCGGCGGTGACTGTGTTCAACAGCGTGATAAGGATGAATCTGTTTCTCTGACAGATATTGCGTATAAGGCTCAGGTCGGAAACACCACGGCTGTTGAGGCTACTGTTACCCATACTTCACCGATTTCCCCGCCGCCTTTTATGGTTGGCATGGTAGAAATCGAGCTGGACAAGCTGACGGGTCAGGTGACGATTCTGGATTACATGGCGGTTGTGGACTGTGGTATTCCGATCAATCCCGCTCTTGCCAGAATTCAGGCGGAAGGCGGTATTGTCCAGGGGATCGGACATACGCTCATGGAAAATGTTACGTATGACGCCAAGGGCAAGCCGATTGAATCTTCCTTCATGCAATACAAGATCCCGACGCGGCTGGATATGGGCAGGCTTACTGTGGAGTTTGAGAACAGTTTTGAACCCACCGGTCCTTTCGGTGCGAAATCTATTGGAGAGATTGTGATCAACACGCCTGCGCCTGCTATTGCTCATGCTGTTTATCGGGCAACCGGTGTATGGCACAGAGAACTGCCGATTACGCCGGAGAAAATTGCAATGAGCAGACCGGATAGTGAATGAATGTGATAAGCGGAGAATTAGGCTTCTTCTCGTAAGGATGTTTAACACAACATTTGTAGGGGGCGACGTCCTCGGCGACCCGCAACAAACAAATCTCGGCAGAGAACTTGTTTTCTCTGCCGATTTATGATATAATGGGGTTAACGAAAAGCCTCCCTCCGAGAGGGAGGGGGACCGCGTTAGCGGTGGAAGGAGCATGCGTGACTTTGGATTTAAGCCAGCCTAGTTGTCACGCATTCTCCCTCAGTCACCTTCGGTGACAGCTCCCTCCCGGAGGGAGCCTTGGGTATGCGCAAACCTTAGGGATATGGGCTATGCCCAAAGCGTTTGTAATACAAATGCGAAACTTGCGAGATAAAACAGTATAGCAGAAAAGAATTTGAAGGGGTGTGAGAAAATGGATATATCTTTCAAATCAGGTAATGAAAAATTCAATTATAGAGTTTGTGCTATGATGATTTCTGACGAAAGAATCTTGGCGATGCATGACGATAGATCGCCATATTACTATCTGCCCGGCGGAAGAGTTGCAATTGGTGAAACTGCGGAAAATGCCGTTATTAGAGAGATTCAAGAGGAATTGG
>SVTO01000063.1 GCA_015063745.1 Oscillospiraceae bacterium
TTCACCGGCGCAGGCAAAGAGAGGCTCGTATTCCTTATATTCCAGAGCAGTACCCGGGAAGGAATCCAGCACGGTATACGCGGGCGCATCTTCGGTTTTCAGCTTGCCGAGAACGGTATCCAGCAGGGCTTCGGCCATGTAGTAGGTATAACCGTCGGCAGCCTGTACCTTGCAGTAGGTATCGTCGGGGTTTACGCAGAGTGCCAGGTTGGAGGGCAGGGTCCAGGGCGTGGTAGTCCATGCAAGGAAATATGCATCCTCACCCACAACCTTGAAGCGTACCACTGCGGAACGTTCTTTTACGGTCTTATAACCCTGTGCCACTTCCTGTGCGGACAGAGGAGTACCGCAGCGGGGGCAGTAGGGGACAATTTTGAATCCCTTGTACAGCAGGCCCTTGTCCCAGATCTGTCTGAGTGCCCACCATTCGGATTCGATGAAGTTGTTGTCATAGGTTACATAGGGATCGTCCATGTCCGCCCAGAAGCCGACGGTACCGGAGAAATCTTCCCACATACCCTTGTACTTCCAAACGGATTCCTTGCACTGATTGATGAAAGGCTCCAGACCGTATGCTTCGATCTGTTCCTTACCGTCCAGACCCAGCAGCTTTTCCACTTCGATTTCAACGGGCAGACCGTGGGTATCCCAGCCGGCCTTACGGGGCACATCCGCACCCTTCATCCAGTGGTAACGGGGGATCATGTCCTTGATAACACGGGTCAGCACGTGACCGATGTGGGGCTTACCGTTTGCTGTCGGAGGGCCGTCGTAGAACGTATAGGTTTCTCTGCCTTCGCTGTCAGCCAGCTGCTTTCTGAAAATATCCTGTTCCTTCCAGAACTTCAGGGTTTCTCTTTCGCGATCCACGAAGTTCATGTTTGTGGAAACCTTCTTGTACATAGTTTATCTCCTTTGAATCTGTCATATTCGCAGTACTTACAAAATCATGCGCCGCAGGTCATTCACGAAAAAAAGCCTCCGCCCAATCCAGGACGAAGACTACTCCGCAAACCACCTGCATACAAACATATGCTTCCCGGTAACGGCGGGATTCCGGCACGGACTACAGATTTTCGCCCGGCTGCTCCGAAGTGATCTTCCCCGTCCCCGTCATGCCGGTCTTCCACCCTCACCGGCTCGCTTTGTTGACATATGTTACAGGTACTGTCTTCCTCAACGCATTTCGGTCACAGATGCACGCACCCATGACATTATACAATAGTATTATACAATGCTTTCTCTCTTTTGTCAAGGAAAGAATGCAAAAAAGTTCCCCCGCAAATCACAATACCAGGGCAAAGTTCTTCTTCCACGAATAATTCAGGAAATTCAGAACCCCAACAGATACTTAACTTCGGATGATATTATCCATAGACTCCCGGAAACTCTTGACAATTATTTGGGAAGGTGCTATAATGAAATTTCAAAAAACATAACGGAGGAACCAATTATGTGTCTTATCTGTAACGTGATCGAAATGATCAAACGGGGCGAGAATCCTTACTTTGTAAGAGAGCTTGAAACGGGCTATGTTGTAATCGGAAATCATCAGTATTTTCCTGGCTATTCACTGTTTCTGTGCAAAGAACACACAACAGAGCTTTTCTACCTTAAAGACGATTTTAGAGACAAATTCATGCGTGAAATGTCTATGGTAGCAGAAGCTGTTATGATTGCTTTCGGTGCAGATAAAATGAATTATGAGCTTTTAGGAAACGGTGATTCTCATGTACATTGGCATCTCTATCCTAGAAGAAAAGGTGACCTTGATGAATATGGTCTTAATGGTGTCGGACCTGTTTGGTGGGTACCTTGGCACATAATGAATGATGATAACAACGTTGTGACAGGAGAAAAACTCGAGGAAATGAAGGCTGCTTTGTCTGCGGCACTTGATAAAGTTATGGGAAGACAATGAACACACACTAAATCAAGTACGCAGAGATAATGAAAGAAGGTATTTGCAAGATGAAAGATTTTATAATGCCTGATTATACGAGATGTATTCTTAATATTTCTGCCACATTAGCTGAATATTTAGGAGTTCCCAACAGAATTCCAACACTGTCGGCTATAGAAAAAGAATTAAGTAAGAATTACAAAAACATTGTATTTATCTGTTTTGATGGTCTTGGTATAGAGCCAATCACCCGCAACCTGCCGTCAGATAATTTTCTCAGACAAAATATTATTGAAACGCTCGTTTCAACATTTCCCTCTACTACGACCAACGCAACGACATCATTGCTGTACAACAAATACCCTCTCGAACACGGGTGGTTTGGTTGGAGTATGCACTTTGAGGAACTGAATCAAAATATTGATATCTTTAAAAACAAAGATTCTTCAACGGGCAAACCTGTAGAGATCGTCTCGTCTCCGCTTGGGAAATTTGATTATTATTTTGACATTGCAAACAGTGACTATTCTATCAATACTGTTTTTCCAAACTACGTCAATATAAACCATCCGGAACGAAACACTGTTATAGCTGATATCGACGAATTAAGCAATGCCATCAAAGCGATTTGCCGAAAAAGTGGTAAACAGTTTGTGTATTCTTATTACGGTGAGCCAGACTATACGATGCATTTCCGTGGTATAAGCGGACAAGGGGTACGTGAGATATTCGAAAGTATTTCAAATGCAATAGAGGACTTATACAACTCTGTAGAGGATACGCTCTTTATTATAACAGCAGATCACGGTCAGATCGACGTTGAAGGATATGTTGAGTTTTACAAGGATGAAGTATTAATGGATATGTTGGAAATATATCCTTATATGGAGGCACGTGCACCGGCGTTTCTTGTTAAAGAAGGAATGACCGAAAAATTTGAGGAACACTTCAAAAGGAAGTACAGAGAAGATTTTGTTCTGTACCCTTCCCATGAACTTGTTGAAAAAGGATTTTTCGGTGAGTTCGGAGACAAGACTCATTTACTTGGGGATTACATTGCCATAGGCACGTACACACATAAGCAGGCTGTTTTCCTTTCAGACCAAATGCGTTTTAAGGGACACCATACTTCTCTGACAGAAGAAATGAACGTGCCGCTTATTATGATCGGTAAGAAATGAACACAGGTTTATACAAATCAAGAAATATAGTTTGTTTTTACTATTATACATAATAAGGAGAATTCAAAATGCCCTGTCCCATGGTACATCTTGGGGTTGCCAAACAGCTGTGTGAAAAAGTCAAAATTGAAAACTTAAGTTCCTTTTATTTGGGGACGATTGCTCCTGATGGTATTTTTACACGCCCCAACTTCACCAGAGAAGAAAAACGTATTAACCATCTGATTCCCGAAGACAGAGAAAGAACGATTGAAGATATTCTTTTATGGTTGAAAGACCATCTGCAATTTCCGGATAAATCATTTATTCTCGGATATGCTGTTCATGTTTTAACCGATCAGATCTTCAATCAGTATGTGTATCCAGTGTTCTGTGCCAGATACGATTCAGACAACTCACCAGTTCAGAATAGGCAATGGGCGTTCTATAACGACACAGACATTGTTGATTTTGAACTTTATACCGCAATGGAATGGCGTGACGAGGTTTGGAAACACCTTGAAAATAGTAATGGGATAGATGTACAAGAATATCTCTCAGCGGAAGAAGCAAACTCATGGTGTTATCGTACACTTCATTGGTATGACAGTGGAAAAAGCGAGCACTCTCACCCTGTCAAGTATATAACTTTCGCAAAAGAATGCAAAAAAGTTCCCCGGTTTATCACAAAATATTCACAAAACAGGGTAAAAAAATCCGCATTACACTCTTGCAATCCGGAATGAAATGTGCTATACTTATCCCACAAGGAGGCATAGCTCAGCTGGTTAGAGCGTTCGGTTCACATCCGAGAGGTCTTGGGTTCGAGTCCCCATGTCTCCATCCAACAAAAGAAGTCCCCCCAAGGGACTTTTTTTGTTGGATGAAGACATGAAGCATGAGAACCCAAATGAAAGTTCCTGTGGGTTATCTCCCCTATTCAGCTTACAAAAAAATATTCCACCATACAAAATCCCCGGTATCACCACTGCGGAACTTTCGGGGCTGTTTCCGAAGGAAATTGCCCCAGGGTTCGAGTCCCCTTCAGCACTCACCACACTACACCCCGGTTCACCCTGCGTTTTTTCTCCCCCATCTTTTTTCCGCCATCCTCTTGCACTTTTCCCATTTACAGTTTATAATAATACCATAACAATACCAAAAATCCACTGCAATCCCGAAAGGAACAAATATATGGCAGTCATCACAATCGTCGGTTCCGGCATGATGGGTTCCGCCCTCGCTTTCCCCGCCAGAGAAAACGGCCATGAGGTCCGTATTGTCGGTACCCACCTGGACAGAGAAATCATCGAAACCAGCCGCAGAACCGGCAGACATCCGAAATTCGAAAAGGACTTCCCCGCCGGGATTTCCTTCTATCAGATCGAAGAAATCCAAGACGCCCTGCCCGGTACCGATGTGGTGATCGGCGGTGTCAGCAGCTTCGGCGTGGAATGGTTCGCCGATACAATCCTCCCCATTCTGCCCGACGGCATGATCGTTCTGACCGTAACCAAGGGTCTTATGGATACCCCCGACGGCCGGCTGATCACCTATCCCGCCTACTGGCAGCAGAAGCTGGATGCGCTGGGGAAAAATGTGTCCCTGAACGCTGTGGGCGGTCCCTGTACCAGCTATGAGCTTGTAGCCCACGACCAGACCGAGGTCAGCTTCTGCGGCGCGGATCTGTCCGTTCTGGCAAGACTCAAGGAAATCATGACCACCGATTATTATCACATCAGTATCACTACCGACATCACCGGCATCGAAAGCGCGGTTGCTCTCAAGAACGGTTATGCCCTCGGTATTGCCCTGACCATCGGTCTGAATCAGAAGGAATTCGGTGAAGACAGTCCGCTTCACTTCAATTCCCAGGCAGCAGTTTTCGGACAGAGCATGAAGGAAATGCACCGCCTTCTGGAATTCCAGGGGGCGATGACTCTGAACAATCTGGCTGTGGGTGTTGGCGACTTATATGTAACCGTATACGGCGGACGTACCAGACTGGTGGGCATTCTGCTCGGCCGCGGTCTAACCATTGATGAAGCGGAAGCCGAACTGCAGGGTGTAACGCTGGAATCCCTTGTGGTAGCACGCCGTGTTGCCCGGGCGATCCGGATCAATGCAGCCAACGGTACGCTGGATGCCGCCGATTTCCCGATTCTGATGCATATTGATGAGATTCTGACCGAAAAGAAGCCGGTCAATCTGCCGTGGGAGGATTTCACCTACGCGGAGGAGGTCTGACATAAGATATACAAAGCCACCGATCCGAACGGTGGTTTTTGTTTTGCCGTTTCCCACATAATAAACCCCGTATCGGGAAAAATACCACACAATCAATCTCATACTGTGAGGTATTTATGTGCACAGCAATTACGAAACGCTTTTCCGACCGTTATTTCGGCAGAACATTGGACTACGACCGGGTTTATCCCTTCCGTCCCCTTATGACACCCAGATATTTCCACCACGACTTCCGCCATACCGCCGCGCCCGATGTGTCCTTCGCAATCCTCGGAATGGGGATGCCGGTGGATGGGGTGCCGCTGTTTTTTGATGCGGTGAATGAAAAAGGTGTGTATGCCGCCGGCCTTCTTTTTGATGGCAATGCCGTCTACCGCAAGCCCCTTTCCGGCATGGACAATATTCCCTCCTTTGCGCTGATTCCCTGGCTGCTCGGTCACTGTGCCGATCTGCAGGAGGTGCGTACTGCGCTGACACGGATCAACATTACCGATACGCCGTTCCGGGAAGATCTGCCTCCCTCACCGCTGCACTGGTTCATCGGTGACGGAGAAACTTCCCTGGTGGTGGAATCCCTTGCCGACGGTATACAGATCCACGACAATCCCGCGGAGATTCTCACCAACAATCCGCCGTTTCTTATGCAGATGCATTATCTGTCCCGGTTTATGAGCCTGTCCCCTTATCCCGCTGAAAACCGTTTGGCACCGGAAATTCCGCTGGTTCCCGACAGTCGGGGGATGGGTACATTGGGTCTTCCGGGGGATGGGACATCCGTTTCCCGTTTTGTACGCGGTGCGTTTGTGCTGCACAATGCGGAAGCCGGCGGAACGGAAGAAGAAAATGTGGGGCAGATTTTTCATATGATGGGTACGGTGGAACAGGTCAAGGGATGTGTACGGCTGGCGGACGGCGGGGTATCCTTTACGCAGTATACTTCCTGCGTGAACGCCAGTCGGGGGATTTATTATTACACCACTTACGGCAGCCGGCGTATTACCGCTGTGGATATGTACGCTGCAGATTTGGACGGTCGGGAGCCTATCTGTTTTCCCCTCACCGTCGGAGAGGATATACTATACACGCCGGGGCGGGTGATGGACGGCGAGGGTGTCAAAACTTGACAACTGCCGTCGTTTCCTATATAATATAGGTATATTTTGTTACCCCCCGAAAGGAACGCATCATGGAACATACCCATCAGGACGAAAACGAAAGACGGCAGCATGAGAAATTTCTCCGCATGACCACCGAAAAGCCGGAAAAGCTGATCTGCAAGCTGGCGATCCCCAGTATCATCAGTATGCTGATCACCAGTTTCTATAACATGGCGGACACCTTTTTCATTGCCAAGCTGGAAAACACCAGTGCTACCGGTGCGGTCGGTGTGGCGTTCTCCCTGATGGCGATCATACAGGCCTTCGGATTTTTTCTCGGCCACGGTTCCGGCAACTATATTTCCCGTGAGCTGGGAAAGAAGAATCTGAAAAGTGCGGAAGAAATGGCATCCATCGGTTTCTTTACCGCATTGATCGGCGGCGCGCTCATGACCACGCTGGGGCTTATTTTCCTCAGTCCTCTGGCAAAGCTGCTGGGCTCCACCGACACCATTCTGCCGTACGCCAAAGATTATATCCGCTATATTCTGATCGGCTGTCCGTACATGTGTGCTTCCATTGTACTCAACAACCAGCTGCGTTTTCAGAGCAACGCCTTTTTCGGGATGATCGGACTTGCCTCCGGTGCGGTGCTGAACATCGCCTTAGACCCTATTTTCATTTTCGGATTGGGGTTGGGTGTTTCCGGTGCGGCCATTGCGACCATCATCAGCCAGTTCGTAAGTTTTATCCTTCTGCTGATCGGTATGCAGAAGAGTGACAGTCTGAAGATCCGCATCTCCAGTTTCCGTCCCAAGGGTGCTTATTATGTACAGATTTTCAAAGGCGGTGCGCCTTCCCTGTTCCGGCAGGGATTGGGCAGTGTGGCGGGCATTTGTCTGAATTTCACCGCCGGCAATTACGGCGACTCCGCTGTTGCCGCAATCGGTATTGTTTCCCGCATCATGATGTTTGCGGCATCCGCACTGATCGGATTCGGTCAGGGATTCCAGCCGGTCTGCGGTTTCAATTACGGTGCGAAGTTATACGGCCGTGTCAAGCGATCCTTTGTATTCTGTGTAAAATACGCCTCCATTTTCCTTGTGATTTTTGCTGTGGTATTATTCATCGGTGCGCCGTGGATCATTTCCCAGTTCCAGAAGGAAGACCCGCAGGTTCTTTCCATCGGAATTCTGGCTCTGCGCTGTCAATCGGTGACATTCCCCTTCATGGCGTGGGTTGTCATGTCCAACATGATGACGCAGACCATCGGCAAGGTTTACAAGGCGTCCATTCTGGCGATGTCACGTCAGGGGATCATGTTTATTCCCTGTGTACTGATTCTTCCGTTATTCTTTGACATTTGGGGTTTACTTCTGGCTCAGCCTGCGGCAGACATGCTTGCCTTTATTATTGCGCTGCCGATACAGCTCAGCGAGATGCGGGAGTTGGACAAGCTGGCGCTTGAGAATCCTGTTGTGTGAAGTTTTTGTTTGGTATTTCTACATTTTGTTTGGGTTGAGTCGTTTATTCTTTTTATCCTTAGCGGATGTACATTCTTTTACTACTCTTTATTTGATTTAAATCGTTAATTTTTTGTGTCCTGTGCGGACGTCCGAAGTTGGACAAAATAGAAAAAGCGATTTAGACCACACCAACCGTAGAAACCCAAAAACAGCAGTACCGTTTATCCCAAGGACAAACGGTACTGCTGTTTTTATTATTCCCGAACAAACCCTCAGTTTTGTCCGTTTTCTTCTTTCTCAGCCGCTTTCTTCGCAATGGCGCCGCTGATCTTGTCCAGTACAAATACGGACAGAATGATCGCCGCAATCACTACGAAAATGCACAGCATGCCAATACCCATGTAGTACAGGTTGGAAACAAATGCTCCAAAATTCAGTTCCATATCAATATACCCCTTTCACTCACATAAAGAAGCTCAGGATAAGACCGCCGGCAATTACAGAAGCGATCTGTCCGGATACGTTTACGCCGATGGAGTGCATCAGCAGGAAGTTCTGGGGATCCTCTGCCAGACCCATCTTGTGTACGATACGGCCGGACATCGGGAATGCGGAAATACCGGCGGCACCGATCATGGGGTTGATCTTCTTCTTCAAGAACAGGTTCAGTAACTTGGCAAACAGAACACCGCCCGCAGTGTCGAAGATGAACGCAAACAGACCCAGACCCAGAATCAGCAGAGTGTCCAGATTCAGGAACTTATCAGCGGACATCTGGGAAGCAATGGTAATACCTAAGAAAATGGTGATCAGGTTGGCCAGAACCTTCTGCGCGGTTTCGGACAGAGAGTTCAGAACGCCGCATTCGCGGATCAGGTTACCAAACATCAGGAAGCCTACAAGTGCTACGGATGCAGGCGCTACCAGACCGGCAATAATGGTGATCACGATGGGGAACAGAATCTTGGTCAGCTTGGATACTTCCTTGCCGTGGTATTCCATGCGGATCATACGTTCCTTCTTGGTGGTCAGCAGCTTGATTACCGGAGGCTGGATGATCGGCACCAGCGCCATGTAGGAGTATGCCGCTACCATGATCGGCGCCAGATACTGGGAGTTCAGCTTGTTGGCAACAACAATCGCGGTAGGACCGTCGGCAGCACCGATGATCGCAATGGACGCTGCGTCGTTGATATCAAAGAATACGGAGGCCAGACACAGGGTGAAGAAAATACCGAACTGTGCTGCTGCACCGAAGATCATCAGCTTGGGATTGGAAAGCAGAGGACCGAAGTCGATCATTGCACCGATACCGATGAACAGAATCAACGGGAAAAGTTCATTGGCAATACCGGCATTGAACAAAGTTGTCAGAGCACCATGCTCCGTTTCGCCGCTCGCAAGCAGCTGGTCAATCGCACCGGAGTTGGGGAGGTTGACCAAAATGGTACCGAAGCCGATCGGCAACAGCAGGGTGGGTTCCATGTCCTTCTTGATGGCAAGATAGATCAGTACGCCGCCGATAATCCACATTACCAGATAGCGCCAGTCCATTTGCAGCAAATTCTCGTACAGAATTTCCATGTGTAATGCATCCTTTCAAAGTCTGTTTTCTGACAGTCACATGACTGCCGTTTATATAATGAAACTGCACCCCAGCATCCTCAGAGGGCCTGTCAGTGCAACCGTATTATTATAGCATAATTTATCGAATCTGGAAATAGATTATTCACAAATTTACAAATTATTCACATCCTGACGGACACAAAAACGGCCCCCGACGGATGGTCGGGAACCGTTTGGCAGATGGATTATTCTTCTGTATTTTCCGAAGCGTTTTCCGTTTTGTCCAGAAGCTCGTAGAATTCCTTCAACTGATTATTGGCAGGGGTCTTGTAGGCCCTGTAGAAAGCGGCAAAATTTCTCTGTCCGTACCGTGCGGGCTGGATGGCGGAATAGAACAATTCACACAGACCGGGACTCATGGAGAAATAGGCCGCCACCACTTCGTATACGATGGAATCGAAGAGAATGTCCATCATATCCCTGGTTTCCGGATCATGGGCATAACGGGTTTTCAGCAGAACATCGTAATAGGTAGGTACAACCTGGTTTTTACTTTCCCAGGACAGCAGTTCCAGCACTGCGCCCACCATTTCGGGATTGCGGATAATACCGGAAACCCCCATCATACCGCCCCAGGCGAGGGACATATACTCTTTCTGTTCCTCATTGTATTTCGGGAAAGGTACAATGCCCACGTCAAATTCCGTATTGGTCATATCTTCCATGGTGGAAGCAAAGCCGGGCATGAACAGGTAGTTGCCCTTTTCGTACTGTGCCTGCTGTTTGTCCACATCCACATAGTATGACAGGCCGGCGGTTTCGGCGATGGTGCTGAGCGTATCGTAAAGAGACAGAGTCTTTTCCGTATTCAGAGCCAGTTCCACACGACCGTTCTCGTTCTTCTGTGTGATAAACTGACCGCATCCGGGGAAAAAGCTGGTTAACTGGGTCTGGTCCCCGATCAGCAGACCGGCAACGTCCTCGTCTCCGTACAGTCCGTCTCCGTTGACATCATTGATTACGCTTGCGGCCAGTTCGATGAATTTATCCAGTGTCCATTTTCCGCTGTAAACCAAATCATAGGGGCTTTCTAGGTTATTATCTTCAACGATATCCTTATTGAACACGATGGCTGCCGGGTGGGTGATACTGAAATCCGACACGCCGAGGCAGGTTCTCTTTCCGAGCCGCAGGACGTCCATCTGTTCCTTATTCCACCAATCGGCGGTATAATCCACGTACGGCAGTTCATCGAAGTTATAGAGCAGTCCCTGTGCCACGTAGGGTTTGATGATATATGCGGTCCAGAGCATATCTTCCTGGTAGCGGTTTTCATCGGGGATTGAGAGCATGAGGAGCTGATAGAGGTCATCTCCCGCCTTGAAGAGGTTCTGGTACTCTTCGCTTTTCACTTCTTCCACGTAAGCAATCCCTACGTTCAGGTATTCCTTGACCTTTTCCGTTCTGCGGAACACGGCGGCTTCCATATTATCGGAAGACTCCTCGTTGGCAAAATACAATCCGTTATTACAGGAACCGGAATAGTGGCCGATAAAGGCAGCAGTAAAGGTTTCACCTTCAAAATCCAATTTCGGCACCTGATGGGGTGTACGGGTTTCCTCGGTGGTATTTTTTGGGGCCGTTTCTGTATCTGCATTTATGGGATTCTTTTCTGCGGGTGTGACGCTGCAGGCACACATCTGCAGCAGCATTATGGTGAGCAGGAGGCAGGCAATTATTCTTTTCATGTACTTTTCTTCCTTGTAATTTGTTCTCTTCTGCTTTTCTGTTTCTATTTTATATTAGTATAGGGGATTTTGCAATATGTTTTTTGGTTTTTTTGTTTTTTTCATTTTTTTACTACTCTTTGTATCGTACAGAGCGATTCAAAGAGTAGTAAAAAAATGCCCGTCCGTGTAGGATAAAAAAACGGCTCTATAATAAAAGTTGGGGTCAGATAAGATGCCCAGCAAAAAAAGGTTGAGCATATCTGAAAAATCTGATAAAATGAAGTTACCACACTGCCACTTATCAG
>SVTO01000006.1 GCA_015063745.1 Oscillospiraceae bacterium
ATGTATTGAGCATATCTGTTCCTCTGATAAGTGGCAGTGTGGTAACTTCATTTTATCAGATTTTTCAGATATGCTCAACCTTTTTTTGCTGGGCATCTTATCTGACCCCAACTTTTATTATAGAGCCCTTTTTCAACAAGTTCCTCCCAACGTGGATGATCATGAAGCATTTCGAATTCAGGGCGATTAAGATAATCCATGTGGCCCTTGATATTCAGGTATTCACCGAAGAAACGGAAGGTGCATTCACGAAGCAGTGGCGTTTCAATATGCTCATACTTGTTGTAATGCTTGGCGTTTTTGCTGAGATGCACGAAATCTTTCCACAGCCACTCAATGGCTTCATCATTCTGTCCGAGCTTGATACAGCACAGTGCAATCTTTTCTCCGACAGTCAAACCGTGGTACGGTGGTGTGTATTCTTCATTCCCAAAAATTACAGGAATCAGATCATACAGCACTTTATAAACCCGGATGGCATCTTCGTACTGCTGTTTTTGGTAATAGTCATTACCAAGAGGAATGATTTCAAATTCCAAGGTGGAAATGATCCGTGCAAGAGTATTGCATCGTTGATTGAGTTCTCCCTCGATGTCATTTGCGGCACGCTTGATCCAGGATATCATCATTCCCGATTCATTATCGAATCCACGAGGCATTTTTTTGGCGTGTTCTTCCGCTTTGTCATATTCGCCCATATCACAGTAAGTCCATACAAGCCAGCGATGCGTATCCATCAGACAGGTGATATCCGTGCAGGTATTCAGAATAACGTTCCCCTGACGGATACACTCACGACGAAGCTCGGCAGCACGTTCTTTATCACCACGTCCGGCATAATCCCCGGCAAGGTTGTGACCACTGCTAAGTGCGGCATAGAGCAGAGAAATACTGTTCGGATAGGTTTTCAGCGCCTCAATATACGTTTCGTATTCCTTTACAGACGCCTGAAATTCTTCTTCTTCAGTTTCATAGTGAAGTCTCTGTGGTGCGGATGCATTTTCTATGATTTTCCTAATTTCTTCATCACGATCAAGTGTTTGTATTCCGAACAGTACATCTGTCGTCACGCTAAACACATTCGACAGCGGCACGATCTGCGAGATATCAGGAATACAGTCGCCATTTTCCCATTTTGAAACAGCCTGATTGGTTACATTAAGCTGCATGGCCAGTTCTTCCTGCGTGAGATTTTTCTCTTTACGCAGTCTGCGGATGATCTGACCCATTGTTTCGTTCATGTTCGTTCTCCTTTACAAAGTGAGATTCCGGTACCGTTGTATACAGTATATCAGAAATATGTTTTTTTGTAAAGCGAGACGTACGCGAACGATATTCAACCTCAGGTTGGAAAACAGCGGCGTATTCTCCTTTTTCAAATGCTTCCGCATCTGCAAGGATTGCTTTGAATTGGTCAGTTTCCCGGATGGTGTCGAATTCTTTTTTGTCTGCAATAGTCTCTTTGAACCAATCGAGATACGTGCCTGTTTCGCGAAGCGCATCAGTATTGAAATTCGGATTCTGACTATAGTATAACACAGGAAATATATTCTGACAACAACGCATTCTTCGGACGCTGTACAACCTGCGGTTGGATTATTCAGTACAATATTCCGAATACTCCTTTCCCAACGCCACCCTTGCCTTGGAAATCCAGCTCATCACATTGTTATTTTTCACTTTTTGCATATAGAAATACTTCGGGCAAAGGTCTGTTGTCATTATAATAACATGCATCAAAAAATTCTGTCAATAAAACAGCGATTTTTGGAATACATAAAATAGTAAACAGAAAACAAAAATCCCCAAGGCGTTAACCTTGAGGATTTACAGCGGTACAGGGATTCGAACCCCGACATACAGAGTCAGAGTCTGCTGTGCTACCTTTACACAATACCGCTATCTGCATGTTTTTGAGAGGTTTTCTCTCAACGGGTTATATTATACCAGATTGTTCCGGGAATGTCAATACCTTTTTTCAAAAAAAGAAATATATTTTTCACAATTTTTCACCCCGGCCGGGAAATAAAAAACGGGAAATTCCGGGAAAGCAAAATCCCTCCCTTGCAATTTGTGTATAATTATGGTATGATATTCTCATACTTATAGTATCTCACTGCGGAGGTACTTTATGCGTGCTTATTATTTTTTTATGAAATTCTGGCGTTCCTTCTGGGTCGGCTTCCGGTGCGGCATGGTGTTTCTGTTCTGCATCGGCGCGGTTCTGGGGGCGCTGTACCTGCTGTCCTGAAGCGGGTGAAAGGAGATATATGAGGTTGGACAAATATCTGGCGGAATCGGGTTTGTTTTCCCGCAGTGAAGCCGGACGGGCCGTACGCGGCGGCAGGATCACGGTGGCCGGAGAGGTGGTAAAGAACCCCTCCGTACATATCGCCGAGGATGCGGAAGTCTGCTGTGACGGCAAACGGGTGTACTGGACAAAATACCAGTATATCATGCTCAACAAACCTGCCGGTGTGGTCAGCGCCACGGAAGACGGCGGACGTACGGTAATGGATCTGCTGCCGCCTGCCTGCAAACGGCTGGATATGTTCCCCTGCGGCCGTCTGGACATCGACACCACCGGTCTTCTGCTGATCACCAACGACGGTCCCGGTGCCCATATGTGGCTTTCGCCCAAGCGTCATGTGACCAAAACTTACCGATTCACCTGTGATCCCGCTCTGCACGAAGAGGCTGTGGAAAAACTGGAATCCGGTGTGGGTCTGGGGGATTTCACCAGCGCACCGGCGAAGGTGAATCTGTATCCCGACAGCCTTTCCGGGGAAATCAGCATTACGGAAGGGAAGTTTCACCAGATCAAGCGGATGTTCCACGGTGTGGGGAGCGAGATTACCTCTTTGGAGAGAATCACCTTCGGGCCCCTTGTACTGGATCCCGCATTGGAAAGAGGGCAGTGGCGTTATCTGACGGAAGAGGAAATCGCTTCTCTGCGTGCACTGCTGTAAGAATCGTATATAAGGAAGGAAATACAATGGATATTATCGGAATCCTGAAGGAAGAACTGAAAATCGCCGAAAAACAGCTCACAGCCGCCATTGAACTGCTGGACGAAGGCAATACCGTGCCGTTTATCGCCCGTTACCGTAAGGAAGTTACCGGCGGACTGAATGACGAACAACTGCGCAAGCTGACGGAACGGCTGACTTATCTGAGAGGTTTGGAAAAGCGCAAGGAAGAAGTGCGTGCTCTGATCACGGGACTGGAAAAGATGACGGATGAGATTGACGCCGCTATTGATGCTGCCCTGACCATGACGGAAGTGGAAGACATCTACCGCCCCTTCCGCCCGAAACGCCGCACAAGAGCTTCTGTAGCCCGTGAAAAGGGTCTGGAACCTCTGGCGGCACTTCTGATGGCACAGAAGAATACATACGACCCGCCGATCCCCACCGCCGCCGAAGCGTATGTGGATGCGGAAAAGGGCGTGAAGGATGCCGCGGAAGCTCTGCAGGGGGCACAGGATATCATCGCCGAAGATGTGTCCGACAATGCGGAATACCGGAAGATGCTCCGCACCCTGACCTGGAAGAACGGCTTCCTCTGCACGAAAAAACTGGCGGATATGCCTGTGTACGAACAGTACTACGAGGTGCGTGAAAAGATTGCAGCCATCCCGTCCCACCGTGTGCTGGCCATCAACCGGGGCGAGGCGGAAGGTGCGATCCGCGTATCCGTGGAAGTGGAACAGGATATCGTGAAAAACGCGCTGTTCGCCGAAGTGATCACCAATATCAAAAGCCCCGCTTTTTCCTATATCGCGGCAGCCGTGGTGGACAGCTGTGACCGCCTGATCTCGCCCTCCATCGAGCGGGAAATCCGCAATGAACTGACCGACATCGCCGGAGAGGGTGCGATCCATCTGTTCTCTCTGAACCTGCGGAATCTGCTGCTCCAGCCGCCGCTGAAGGGCAAAACCGTCCTCGGCTTCGACCCCGGCTACCGTACCGGCTGTAAGCTGGCCGTAGTCACAAAAACCGGCAGCGTGGCGGAAACAGCGGTGATTTATCCCACCAAGCCCCACGAACGAATTGAAGAAGCCAGAAAGAAAGTGACCGATCTGATCCGCCGGTATAAGGTGGACGTGGTGGCCATTGGCAACGGCACAGCATCGGGAGAAAGCGAAATGTTCATCGCCGACACCCTTGCCGCCCTTGGATGCGACACCAAATATAGTATCGTATCCGAAGCGGGCGCATCCGTGTATTCCGCTTCCAAGCTGGGGGCTGAAGAATTCCCGGATTTCGACGTAACCGAACGCAGTGCCGTATCCATCGCCAGACGTCTGCAGGATCCTCTGGCGGAGCTTGTCAAGATCGACCCGAAATCCATCGGTGTGGGACAGTATCAGCACGATATGAAGGAATCCCGCCTGGACGAAGCTTTGTCCGGGGTTGTGGAAGACTGTGTAAACGCGGTAGGCGTGGATTTGAACACCGCATCCTGGTCCCTGCTTTCCTATATCGCCGGCATCAACGGTACTACGGCGAAGAATATTGTAAAATACCGTGAAGAAAACGGCGAATTCCCCGACAGAGCCTCGGTGAAAAAGGTCCCCCGCTTCGGTGCAAAGGCATACGAACAGGCGGCAGGTTTCCTGCGTGTCCCCGGCTCCGATGAAATGCTGGATAACACAGGCGTGCACCCCGAATCCTACAGCGCGGCCAAGAAGCTCTGTGCAGTGCTGGGATATCCTGCTTCCGCTCTGGAAAAGGGCGCGGGACTGACGGATCTGGGGGAGAAGGTGAAAGCATACGGCGCGAAAAAACTGGCAGAAGAAATCGGCTGCGGGGAGATGACTCTGGCGGATATCGTAAAGGAACTGGAAAAGCCCGGCCGCGACATCCGTGACAGCCTGCCCGCCCCCATCCTTCGTGAAAAGGTACTGACACTGGAAGAACTGACAGTCGGCCAGCAGCTGACGGGTACGGTGCGCAATGTAGTGGATTTCGGTGCTTTTGTGGACATCGGCGTACATCAGGACGGACTTGTACACGTATCCGAGATCACGGAACGGTTCATCAAGCATCCTTCCCAGGTTCTGGCTGTGGGAGATGTTGTGCAGGTTGCCGTGAAAAGCGTGGATATCGCCCGCAAACGGATCGGCCTGACCATGAAAGGCGTGCCCGGAAACAAAGTATAAAACCGCATCTTAATAAAATTAAGAAGTTGTGTAGGCCAATCGGTGGTCGAAAATGGCAAAACGGCATTTGTCATGTACAAAATGTACAAATAAATAAATCGAATTTCAGTAAAAAAAACCCTTCCCAAAAGGCAAATTTTTTGGTACAATATAGGACGGTAAAACCTGTCTTTATGGTTTGCAATAATAATATGTAGAATATAAATCCAAGGAGGATTATTCAGATGGCAAGCTTATCCCTGAAACACATTTATAAGAAGTACCCCGGCGGCGTTACTGCCGTATCCGATTTCTGCCTGGACATCAAGGACAAGGAATTCCTGATCCTGGTAGGTCCTTCCGGTTGTGGTAAGTCCACCACCCTGCGTATGATCGCCGGTCTGGAAGAAATTTCCGAAGGTGAACTGTTCATCGGCGATAAGCTGGTTAACGACGTTGCCCCCAAGGACAGAGACATCGCGATGGTATTCCAGAACTACGCTCTGTATCCTCACATGTCCGTATTTGACAACATGGCATTCGGTCTGAAGCTGCGCAAGACTCCCAAGGAAGAAATCAAGCGCCGCGTTGAAGAAGCTGCCCGTATTCTGGACATCACCCACCTGCTCGACAGAAAGCCGAAGGCTCTGTCCGGTGGTCAGAAGCAGCGTGTTGCTCTGGGTCGTGCAATCGTTCGTAACCCCAAGGTATTCCTTCTCGACGAACCTCTGTCCAACCTGGACGCTAAGCTCCGTGCAGCCATGAGAACCGAGCTGACCAAGATCCACCAGAGAGTTGGTACCACCTTCGTATACGTTACCCACGACCAGGTCGAAGCTATGACCATGGCTACCCGTATCGTAGTTATGAAGGACGGTCTGATCCAGCAGGTTGACTCTCCTCAGAACCTGTACGACAACCCCGTAAACCTGTTCGTAGCAGGCTTTATCGGTACTCCTCAGATGAACTTCATCAACTGTGTTCTGGAAAAGAAGGGCGCAGATTACTACATCACTTTCGGTTCCAACTCCCTGAAGCTGCCTGCTGAAAAGGTAACCGACGCTCTGAAGGAATACGAAGGCAAGGAAGTTGTTGCCGGTATCCGTCCCGAATGTATCCACGATGACAATGCTTCTCTGAAGGCTATGTCCGACGCGATCATCGAATGCGACGTAGAAGTAACCGAACTTATGGGTTCCGAAATCTATCTGTACCTGGTAAGCGAAGAAACCTCCATGACCGCTCGTGTATCCGCTCGTTCCACCACCCGTGCAGGTGATATCGTTAACGTTGCTTTCGATATGACAAGAATTCACCTGTTCGATAAGGATACTGAACGCTACATCATTCACTGATTCTGTGTACATTATTGCCGCATAAGGACTGACACAGTCCGGGCCAAACATAATCACAAAGAAAAGGATGAAGTAAAATTCATCCTTTTTGTGTGTTTTTGGTCTGTTCGGGAATTTTGAGTTTTATTCTGCATTTCTGCGGAAAAAAGGAGTAGTATGCGATTCATCCACACATCCGATCTGCATCTGGGCAAGCGCCTGGGAGAATATCCTCTGTATGAAGAACAGAAGGCCATGCTGGATTGGCTCTGCAACCTGTGTACAGAACACAGCGCCGACGGGATTCTCATCGCCGGAGATATCTATGACCGGTCCAATCCATCTGCCGAATCCGTAGCCCTGTTCGATACTTTTCTGAGTCGTCTGGCAGAGCAGGGGACCCATGCCTATATCATAAGCGGCAATCACGATGCGCCGGAACGTATTTCCTACGGCGGCAGACTGTTTGCGGAGCAGAATATCCATGTGTCCGCTGTGTTCGACGGAAACGTACGCCGGGTGGATACCTCGGATGCCTATGGGAATCTGCATATTTATCTGCTGCCTTTTGTGAAACCGGTACAGGTCAGAGAAGCCTATGATACCGATATGGAAAGCTATACGGATGCCGTACGTGAGGTTATAGAACGTATGGAAGTCAACACGGACGAACGGAATATTCTTGTGGCCCACCAGTTCATCACCGGCGCATCCCATTCCGAATCGGAAATTTTCATGGGCGGACTGGATAATGTGGATGCCGCTGTTCTTGCGGATTTCGATTATACGGCATTGGGCCATCTCCATCGCTGTCAGCGTGCCGGTGGGGAGAATATTCGTTATTCCGGCTCACCTCTGGCCTATTCCTTCGGAGAATACCGGGACACCAAGGGCGTTCTTCTGATGGAAATCCGGGAAAAAGGAGATACGGTAATTGACTTTATTCCCTATAAGCCCATTTCTCCTCTGGAAGAACTGGAAGGGACGTACGAGGAACTGACCAAAAAAGACTTTTACGAAAACCGCAGACGGGATTCATTCCTGCGCATTCTGCTGACCGATACCACCGAAGTGCCGGATGCCATGGCGAAGCTGTCCGTGATATATCCGAAGATCGTACGACTGGAGTATACCCGGTTCCGGGAGATCGTGTACGAGGGACTGACGGACGGGGATATATCAGCGGAAAAGATTTCGCCCATGGATGTGTTTTCCGCATTTTTCACCCGGCAGAATGAATGTGATCTGAACGAAGAAGAAGCCGCATATCTGGAAGAACTGATCCGCGGATGGGAGGGGAACGAATGAGACCGCTTTTGTTGAAATTATCCGCATTCGGCCCCTATGCGGGAGAATATACCATAGATTTTGAAAAACTGGGCGACAGCGGGCTGTACCTGATCACGGGGGACACCGGTGCCGGGAAAACCATGCTGTTCGACGCCATCACCTGCGCTCTCTACGGAGAACCCAGCGGTTCCGGCCGGGATGTAAGTATGCTCAGAAGCAAACAGGCCGACGGAAAAACGGAAACTGCTGTGGAACTGCATTTTCTGTGCCGTGGAGAAGTGTATCAGGTGTACCGTTGTCTCGGCAAGGAACGGGTATCCCGGAACGGTGAAAAACTGTTTGTAAAGGGACAGGATGCCCATCTGATTTATCCCGACGGACGTATCGTCACCAAACATACGGATGTGACTGAGGCGGTAGTGGAACTCTTGAAGCTGGACCGTGCCCAGTTCCGGCAGTGTGCCATGATCGCCCAGGGGGAATTCCGGGAACTGCTGTTTGCGAAAACGGAAGACCGGCTGACCCTGTTCCGGTCACTGTTCGGCACGGATATTTATAAGTATATCACCGTCAGACTGTCCGAGGATTGTCAGAGAGCCAAGCGTGCCTGTGAGGAAACGGATATACGACTGAGACAGTATGTGTCGGGCATTCTGTGCACAGATGGGTATCCGGAAAAGGAAAAACTGCAGGAAATCTGCGCAGAACCCTGGGTACGTCGGGAAGAACTGACGGATGATCTGACTGCGCTGATCGACTGGGATACGGAACAGCATGAAAAATACACCCAGCGGCTGGAAGCTTTGTCTGCGTGGATCAACGGTATTTCCGCCCTGATCGGCAAAGCGGAATCGGATGCGGAAGCGGAAATCCAGCTGGCTGAAAAGGCGAAGCTGCGTACTGCCGCCGGTCAGGAAGCGGAACAGGCGGAGAAAGCCTACCGGGAATGTCTGGAACGGAAAGAAGAAATCGAATCCCTCCGGCAGAAGCTCCATCAGACGCAGGCGGTATTGCCTTTGTGCCGGGAATTGGAGAAAGGCCGCGGGGAAGAAATCACTCTGACAAAAGAAAAACAGAAGCTGGAAATACAGCTTGCCGAGATCGGCGAATGGCTGGAGAAACAGCGCAGTCTGTATGCTACATTGGAAGCAGAAGCCGCCGGAATTGCCGATGCCCGGGTAAAACTGTCGGAAACCGAACGGATTCTGCAGAAATACAATACACAAAAAGCCGCACTGGAAGCGGGGAACGGCGCATGGAATCATTGGCTTGAAGCATTGGCTGTATGGAAAACCGCCTGTGCAGCCTATGAAGAAGCCGAAGCGAAAGCCGGATCTGCGGGTATCGAATACAGATGTATGGAAAAAGCTTATCTGGACGGACAGGCGGGGATTCTTTCCCGTACCCTGAAACCGGGGGAACCCTGTCCTGTATGCGGTGCCACCGATCACCCCCGCCCGGCCGTAACCACGGAAGAAATGCCCACGGAAGCGGCATTGCAGAAAACACGTGCCGCTTATGAATCCCTGCGTTCTGCGGCGGCGGAAAAGGCCATGTCAGCAGGACGCCTGCGTGGAAACTGTGAGAGTGCCGCATCGGAATTCTGTCAGCGGTACGAAGCCGTATTCGGTGAGGCTGCGGAAGTGCGTTGGGACGATCCGCCCGGGGAAATGCGGGAAGCACTTGTATCCGCGCTGACGGAACTGCGGAAACAAATTGCGGAAACCGAATCGGAACACAGCGCATGGCAGGAAAAATCCATCCGTCTGGAAAAGATCGGTACGGAAATCCGCACAGCAGAAGAGAATCGCCGGCTGCAGGAAGAAAAACAGACAACGATCCGGGAAAAATACACCGCCGTTTGTGCATCCGGTGAAGCGCTGCATCAGCACAACGAACAGCTGGCCGCCGCCGTACCGGAAACAACCGCCGCTGCTCTGGAAGCATCCATGAAAAGCTGGCAGAAGACGGTAACGGAATACGAAAAGACCCTGACGGAAACGGAAGAAAAATGGCGTCGGGCGGAAAGAGAACGGGAACTGCTGGCATCTGCCGAGGAAACGATCCGGGAAAGCCTGAAAGACAGCATCGCCAAACGGCTGCCGGAATTGTTGAAACAGCGCGCAGAGGCGGAAGAGACAAAACAGAAGGAAGAAAAAGCAGCTGCGGGTATTCATACCGGCATCACCGTGAACCGCCGGATTCTCCGTTCTGCTGAGGATGTTATCAGTCAGTACACCGAACGGGAAAGCAGATTCCGTATGCTGAAACGGCTGGCCGATACCGCAGGGGGTAATCTGACCGGTAAAGAAAAGATACCCCTTGAGATCTACGCCCAGATGCACCTGTTTGATCGGGTGGTACGGCGGGCAAATATCCGGCTGATGGCCATGACGGAGGGCAGATATGAACTGACCCGCCAGACGGAAGCCGCTACCAAAAAAGGAAAAACCGGGCTGGATCTGGATGTGATCGACCATTACAGCGGCGGTACACGGAATGTCCGCAGTCTCTCCGGCGGGGAAGCCTTCAAAGCATCCCTGGCGCTGGCCTTGGGACTGGCGGATGAAACGGAATCCTCTTCGGGCGGCGTGCATATTGAGGCCATGTTCATCGACGAAGGCTTCGGTTCCCTGGACAGTACCTCCCTGCAAAGCGCTGTGGATACTCTGTGCAGTCTGTCGGAAGGATGCCGTCTGGTAGGGATTATTTCCCATGTCGCAGAGCTGCGGGAACGGATCGATCGCCAGATTCAGGTTACAAAAGACCCGTCCGGTGAAAGCAGAATCCGTGTCTGCGTGTGAAATCTGCCTGTTTTGGCTGAAAAAACGACATTTTTACCAAATTTCACGAAGACATTTTGGTAATATAATGCAAGACTACAAAAATGCATAAATTTTAGCAATTTACTTGACTAAAGTGCTAAAGTGGTGTATACTATATACACTTATAAAACTCGAAAATCAGGAGAACTCTGTGAAGGATACTATTTTACGGAACGAAGAGAAAGCGGTATTTGCACTGCGGACTCTGTATGAAAATTTTGGATATACCCAGTACCGTATGTCCCGATTTGAGGAATACGATCTGTATCAGGAAAACAAGCAGTTTCTGGCGAAAGGGGAAATCATCACCTTCAACGACCGTGACGGCAAGCTGCTGGCGCTGAAGCCCGACGTAACGCTGTCCATCGTGAAGAATGCCCGCGCCGGGGAACAGCTGAGAGAATATTACAACGAAAACGTATACCGCACGGTGAACGGAGAATACCGGGAAATCATGCAGGTGGGCTTGGAATGTATCGGGGATATTGACCTGTATTCCACCTGCGAGGTACTGCGGCTGGCCAAGAAAAGTCTGAGCATCATCAGCGACAGCGCGATTCTGGATATGACCAACGCCGGATTTGTAAACGGTCTGTTGGCGGAAACGGGACTGGCGGAAAACGAACAGGCACAGCTGACCGCCTGCATCGCCCAGAAGAATCCCCATGACCTGGCATCTCTGTGTGCTTCCTTCGGCGTATCGGAAGAACTGGCAGCAAGACTCACAAAAACCGCCTCCCTCTACGGCAGCTTTGCACAGGTAGAAGGAGAAGCTGCGGCTATGGTTATGAATGAAGAAATGCAGAACGCTCTGGACGAACTGCGTGCAATAGACGAATACTTTACCGCCATCGGAGAAAACAGCGGGCTGAACGTGGATTTCTCCCTGATGAACGATATGCAGTACTATAACGGTATCGTGTTCAGAGGGTATGTGGAAGGTGTTCCCGCGGGCGTGCTTTCCGGCGGCCGGTATGACAGACTGCTCGGAAAAATGGGCAAGGGCAGTGACATGGGCGCCATCGGTTTTGCGATTTATATGAATCTGCTGGATCTGTATTTTGACGACCGCAGAGAATTCGATGTGGATATTTTAGTCACCTACGACAGCGGTGCGGATATGGCCTCTCTGTCCCGTACCGTGGATATGCTCATGGGCGGCGGCCGTACCGTGCGTGTCCAGAAGCAGGACAACGGAAAAGTACGGTGCAGAGAACGGTTCCATTTCGGCGAAAGGGGGCTTGAGATCCGTGGATAAGACCATCAACATCGCCCTTCCCAAGGGAAGACTGGGCGAAAAGGTATATAAAATGCTGGAAGAACTGGGGTACGGCTGTCCCGGGATTCTTGAGAATTCCCGCAAGCTGATTTTCGAAGACGAAGCGAAGACCGTGCGGTATTTCTGGGTAAAACCCTCGGATGTTGCCATTTACGTGGAACACGGCGCGGCGGATGTGGGCGTGGTCGGCAGAGATATTCTGCTGGAATATCAGCCGGACATCTACGAGCTGACGGACCTCGGCTTTGGTAAATGCAGAATGTGCGTAGCCGGACTCCGCGGGGTAACGCCCAGCACCGACAGAGCATTGCGGATCGCCACCAAGTTTGTCCACATTGCGAAGAAGTACTATGCCGAAAAGGGCAGGGAGATCGAGATCATCAAGCTCAACGGTTCCATTGAACTGGCGCCCATTCTGGGTCTGTCCGATGTCATCGTGGACATTGTGGAAACCGGCTCCACCCTGAAGGAAAACAATCTGGAAGTCAAAGAAGATATTCTGAATATCAGCGCCCGCTTCATTGCCGGGAAGGCCGCGTACCGGTTCAAAAACGCCGAGATCGGTGTGATGACGGACAAGATCAGCAGCTGGCTGGCGGCCAGAGAACAGGAGAATATAAAATGATTCGTACCTTTATCAAAAAAGATATACCGATCGAGAAGATTCTGGAAAGAGGCGACATGGCATCCGGTGTGGAAGAGATCGTTGCCGGCATCATTGCGGATGTGCGTGCCAACGGAGACGAGGCCCTGTACCGCATGACGGAAAAGTTCGATAAGGTAAAACTGGATTCTCTGCTTGTCACACAGGCCGAAGTGGACGAAGCCTACAACGCCCTGGATGACGAAATGAAGAAAATCCTTACCGAATCCGCTGCCAATATTGAGGCTTTCCACCGACATCAGGTCCGCAACAATTTTGTGGTAAACGATAAGGACGGCGTGGTACTGGGACAGAAGATCACCCCCATTGCCAGGGTCGGCCTGTACGTACCCGGCGGAACGGCGCCCCTGCTGTCCTCCGTGCTGATGAACGCCATTCCTGCCAAAATCGCCGGATGCGGTGAGATCGCCATGACCACCCCGCCCGGGAAAGACGGTAAGGTAAATCCCGCCATTCTGGCTGCCGCCAAGGTGGCCGGCGTGACGAAAATCTACAAAATGGGCGGTGCACAGGCAATTGCGGCACTGGCCTACGGTACGGAAAGCGTTTCTCCCGTGGATAAAATCGTCGGTCCCGGCAATGCATTTGTGGCAGAAGCAAAGAAGCAGGTGTTCGGCCGTGTGTCCATTGACATGATCGCCGGCCCCAGCGAAATTCTGGTACTGGCGGACAAGACCTGTGATCCCGTTGTGGTTGCGGCGGATATGCTGTCCCAGGCGGAACATGATAAGATGGCCTCTGCCATTCTGGTAACGGACTGTGCGGAGCTGGCGGCAAAGGTAACGGAGGAACTGGAAAGACAGATTCCGAAGCTGCCCAGAGCAGAGATCGCCAGAGTGTCCATTGATACCGGCAGTAAGATCATCATCACCGAAACCTTCGAGGAAGCCATCGACATGGCCAACGAAATTGCACCCGAGCATCTGGAAGTCATGTGCGACAATCCCTTCGATTATCTGTCCAAAATCAAGAACGCCGGCAGTATTTTCCTCGGCAAGAACTGCCCCGAAGCCCTGGGCGACTATTTCGCCGGCCCCAACCATGTTCTGCCCACAAGCGGCACGGCAAAGTTCTCCAGCCCCCTGTCCGTGGATGATTTTATCAAGAAATCCTCCTTTATCTATTACACCGAAGAAGCTCTGCAGGCAGTAGGCGAAAAAGTGTATACCTTCGCCGGCCGGGAACAGCTGGATGCGCATGCCCGTTCCGCTGTGGTACGTTTCCGCAGAGATTTCTGGGATGACGAAAACTGAAATACGGGAGGAAGTATCCATATGCCCTCATTTTTCTCCTCTAAATATCAGCATCTGGAAGCCTACACGCCCGGTGAACAACCCCGTGATAAGGCATATATCAAACTGAACACCAACGAATCCCCCTACCCGCCGGCGCCCGGTGTCCTGCAGACAATCTCCGAAGAAGCTGTCAGTGACCTGCGCCTGTACTCCGACCCCACCTGCCTGGCCACCCGCAAAGCCATCGCGGACCGGTACGGCGTGGATGTGGAAAATGTCTTTGTATCCAACGGCTCCGACGAAAGCCTTGCATTCCTGTTCATGGGCTTCACAGAGCCCGGTGCGGTATTTGCGGACATCACCTACGGATTCTACAAAGTATTCGGTGACCTGTACGGTGTGGATTACACGGAAATCCCTCTGAATGACGATTTCACTCTGCCCCTTGACAAATTCTGTCAGGCAAATGGAACAGCGTTTGTGGCCAATCCCAACGCCCCCACAGGTCTGGCGCTGACGATAGCCGAAATCGAAAAGCTCCTGCAGTCCGACCCCGACCGTCTGGTGGTGGTGGACGAAGCGTATGTGGACTTCGGCGGAGAAACAGCCGTGCCGCTGATCCGGAAATACCCGAATCTGGCGGTAGTGCAGACCTTCTCCAAATCCCGTTCCCTGGCCGGTGCCCGTCTCGGATTCACCGTCGCATCCGCCGAAATCATCGGAGGAATGGATAAGCTGAAATATTCCACCAATCCCTACAACGTCAACCGACTGACCCTTCTTGCGGGAAAAGCCGCCATGGAGGACGAAGCCTATTTCGACAAGACCCGACAGGCCGTTATGGAAGCCCGCGCCTATACGAAGGCTGAACTGGAAAAGCGCGGCTTTACGGTAACGGATTCCAAAACAAATTTTCTGTTTGCCAAAACCGATAAAATCGACGGCGGCGAGCTTTATAAAATGCTGAAGGATAAAGGTATCCTCGTGCGGCATTTCACATCCCCGAAAATCTGTCAGTACAACCGTATCACCATCGGCACCATGACGGATATGCAGACCTTTATTGCAAAAATCGACGAATGTCTGAGTGAAAGTGAAGGTAAAGAACATGCGTGAAGCCATTATTGAGCGCAATACTGCGGAAACACAAATCAAACTGACCCTGAGTCCGGACGGCACCAAAGCCTCCTCCATCCATACCGGATGCGGTTTTCTGGATCATATGCTGACCCTGTTCGCCCGTCACGGAAATTTTTCCCTGTCCGTTGACTGCAAGGGTGATACCTGCGTGGATTACCACCACACCACGGAAGACATCGGCATCTGCCTCGGCGAAGCTTTTGCCGAAGCGCTGGGCGATATGCGCGGCATCAAACGCTATGCACACATCATCCTGCCCATGGACGAAGCCCTGATTCTCGCCGCTGTGGATGTATCCGGCAGAAGCTATCTGGCATACGAAGCGGACATTCCCACGGAAAAGGTGGGCGACTTTGATACGGAACTGGCGGAAGAATTCTTCCTCGGCTTTACCAGAGCCGCACGGATCACTCTCCACATCCGCCAGATGGCCGGCACCAATTCCCATCACATCATCGAAGGTATGTTCAAAGCCTTCGGCCGTGTGATGGCGCAGGCCTGTTCCATTGACGAATCCCGCAAGAACGAGATTCCGTCCACGAAAGGAATGTTGGTATGATTGCAATCATTGACTATGGCGTCGGCAATATCTTTTCCCTGTGCAGCTCCTTCGGTACCATCGGTGCGGAAGCGGTGCTGACAGCGGATGCGGATGTTGTCCGTAAGGCCGATAAAATTATCCTGCCGGGCGTAGGTGCTTTTGCGGATGCGGCCAAAAAACTGGCGGACTGCGGAATGTGGGACGTCATTCTCTCCGAAACCGCCGCCGGGAAGCCGCTGCTCGGTATCTGCCTCGGTATGCAGATGTTGTTCGAGAAGAGCCACGAATATGGGGTACACGAAGGTCTGGGTCTGATTCCCGGGGAAGTGGTGCCCATTGCTCCCGTTGTTCCGGCGGATTATAAGATTCCCCACATCGGCTGGAACGCCCTGCATTTCCCCAAGGACAAACCGAAATCCCCCCTGTTCAAGGACATTGATGAAGGCGAATGTGTGTATTTCGTCCATTCCTATTACGGAAGCGGCTGTGATGCCTCGGTGATCGCAACCACGGAATATCACGCAGAACTGACAGCGGCTGTATCCAACGGAAATGTATTCGGTACCCAGTTCCACCCGGAAAAAAGCGGAGATGTGGGTCTGCGGATTCTGAAAAATTTTGTGCAGATGTGAGCGTGAGGAGAAAATAACCATATGAATATTTTACCCGCAATAGATTTGTGCGGCGGACAGGTTGTCCGGCTGTACAAAGGGGATTACAATCAGAAAACCGTATACTCCGACGATCCGGCGGCATATGCACGATCCTTCCGTGAAGCCGGTGCGGAATACCTCCATCTGGTGGATCTTGACGGTGCCAAGGCAGGAAAAGCGGTGAATCTGTCCCTGATTTCCAAGGTGATCCGGGAAAGCGGACTGAAAGTGGAAGTCGGCGGCGGCATCCGTACGGAAGAAACCGTAAAAGAATATCTGGACATCGGCGTACTGCGGGTGATCCTCGGCACCATCGCCATCACGGACAGAGCCTTTCTGGAACGTATGGTGAATACCTACGGCGACAAAATCGCAGTCGGTGTGGACATCCGCGACGGCATGGTAGCAACCCACGGCTGGACGGAAACCACATCCGTCTCCCTGCGTGATTTCTGCGATTATCTGGAAAAAATCGGCGTAAAGACCATCATCTGTACCGATATTTCCAAGGACGGTGCCATGGCGGGGACCAACAGGGAGCTGTACCGTATGCTGAGAAATGAATACTCCCTGCAGACCGTTGCATCCGGCGGCGTATCCTCGCTGGACGATGTGCGTGCGCTGGCGGAAATGGACGTATACGGCGCCATCCTCGGCAAAGCCCTGTACACGGGTGACGTGGATCTGGCAGAAGCCGTACGTCTGGCAAAGGAGGCCGGCAAATGATTACCAAGAGAATCATCCCCTGCCTGGATGTGAAAAACGGCAGAGTGGTAAAAGGCGTGAATTTCCAAGGGGTCGCAGATGTATCCTCTCCGGTGGAGCTCGCGAAATTCTACAGCGACAACGGTGCGGATGAACTGGTGTTTTACGATATCACCGCATCCTTTGAAGGACGTGCCCTGTTCTGCGACATTTTGAAGGAAGTAGCCAGTACCATTTATATCCCCCTGACCGTAGGCGGCGGCATCAACACCGTGGAGGATTTTGACCGCGTGCTGAAATGCGGTGCGGATAAGGTCAGCGTGAATTCCGGTGCCATCGCCAATCCCGACCTGATCGAAGAAGCTGCAAAGATCTACGGCAACCAGTGCGTTGTGCTGTCCTGTGATATCAAGCGTGTGGACGGACAGTTCCGTCTGTTTGCCAAAGGCGGCAGAGTGGATACGGGTATCGATGCCATCGAATGGATCCGTCAGGGAGAAGCCAGAGGGGCCGGGGAAGTGGTTGTCAACAGCATCGACACCGACGGCGTAAAGAAAGGCTTTGACATTGAAATGCTGCAGGCGGTATCGGATGTAGTGACCATTCCGGTAATCGCATCGGGCGGTGCGGGCTGTATCGGTGATTTTGTGGATCTGTTCCGTGCCATTCCCACCATGGACGCAGGTCTGGCCGCATCCATTTTCCACTTTGGGGAAGTGCAGATTGCCAACCTCAAGGACGAACTGGCGGCTGAAGGCATCCCGGTACGGAAGATCAAAGCGAAAAACTGAGTAAATCGGAGGAAAACAAATGCTTACCGTAAACGAACTGAAATTTGACGAAAAGGGTTTGATTCCCGCCATCGTGGCAGACGCCAATACGAAGGAAGTGCTGACCCTTGCCTATATGAACAAAGAAAGTCTGGAGATTTCTATGAAGGAAGGTACCACCTGCTTCTGGTCCCGTTCCCGTCAGGAACTGTGGCGTAAGGGTGAAACCTCCGGCAACAAGCAGCAC
Source organism: Oscillospiraceae bacterium (assembly GCA_015063745.1). Lineage (GTDB taxonomy): Bacteria > Bacillota > Clostridia > Oscillospirales > CAG-272 > UMGS1696. The sequence goes on from SVTO01000006.1 coordinate 17,827, forward strand.
ATCGTGGAAATCATCGCGGACTGTGACAGAGATGCTCTGACGGTGCTGGTAAACAAGGACGGTCCGGCCTGCCATCTGGGCAACAACTCCTGTTTTGTGGATCCGGTATACATCAGCGAAGACGAGCACGCTTTCTCCATCAAGGGTCTGATGAAGCTGATCGAAGGCCGCAAGATCGAAAAAACCGAAGGTTCCTATACCACCTACCTGTTCGAAAAGGGTCTGGATAAGATTCTGAAGAAGGTAGGCGAGGAATCCACGGAAGTCATCATTGCCGGCAAGGCGGAAGACAAGAAGGAAACCATTTACGAAATCGCCGATCTGATCTATCATGTACTTGTACTGATGGTGGAAATGGGTATTTCCTACGATGATGTGATCGCCGAACTGGCATCCCGTCATGTGATCGACCATAAGGTTAAGCAGGAGAAAATGACGAAGTAATGAAAAAATACGCCCTGTTTGTGCAATTATCATGCGCATACGGGGCGTTTTTTTGTATACAAATTTCCATTCTCCTACAGGAAAATCCCCCGTATCCTTTACAGTCAACCGAAAATATGGTATAATGATAAAACATGAAAAACAAAAGAAGGATGACATCGTGAAGAAACTTCTCCCATTCTTAAAACCGTACACAAAAGAAAGCATCTTCGGCCCGCTGTTCAAACTGCTGGAAGCCACATTCGAGCTGTTTGTTCCGTTGGTCGTGGCTTCTGCCATTGACATCGGTATCGCAGGAAAAGACAGCGGTTATATCGTGAAAATGTGCCTGATTCTGGCAGCGCTGGGATTTATCGGTCTGGTCTGCTCCATTACCGCCCAGTTCTTCGCCGCCAAGGCATCCGTGGGCTTTGCCGCCAAAATCCGGTACGCCCTGTTTGCCCATATCCAGAAGCTGTCCTTTGCGGATCTGGATAAAGCCGGTACTTCCACTCTGATCACCCGTCTGACCAGTGACGTAAACCAGGTCCAGTCCGGTGTAAACCTGACCCTGCGCCTCCTGCTCCGTTCACCTTTTGTGGTGTTCGGTGCTATGATTATGGCGTTCACCATCGACGTTCCTGCGGCTCTTGTGTTTGCTGTGGTGATCCCGATTCTGTGCGTGGTGGTGTTCGGGATCATGCTCATCAGCATCCCGCTGTATAAGAAGGTGCAGATACGGCTGGATCAGGTACTGGGCTCCGTAAGAGAGGGATTGACCGGTGCCAGAGTGATCCGTGCTTTCCGTATGGAAGAATCCGCCCAGGGACGGTTCAGTGAACGGAACGAAGAACTGACCGACGTGCAGAAATTCGTGGGCAAAATCTCCGCCCTTATGAATCCCGTGACCTACGTGATCATCAACGCCGCTGTTGTGGTGCTGATCTATACCGGCGCGGTACGGGTGGAAATGGGAATCCTGACGCAGGGTGCCGTTGTGGCGCTGTATAACTATATGTCCCAGATTCTGGTGGAACTGGTGAAAATGGCAAATATGATCATCAATCTGACCAAAGCCGCCGCCTGTGCCAAGCGAATCGAAGATGTGATGGAAACCAAACCCGGCCAGAATTTCCCCGCTTCTCTGACCGGCGAAAAGAAAAACGAATATGCAGTCCGCTTCGATCATGTATCCATGCGCTATACCGGCGCCGGGGAAGAATCCCTGACAGATATTGACTTCACCGTCCGAAAAGGCGAAACTGTCGGCATCATCGGCGGTACCGGTTCGGGTAAGTCCACGCTGGTGCATCTGATTCCCCGGTTTTACGATGCCGTCGATGGCAAAGTATACGTGGACGGTATTCCCGTAGAAGAATACCCGGCGGATGTACTCCGTGAAAAATTCGGTTTTGTCCTGCAGAAAGCGGTTCTGTTTAAAGGAACCATCCGTGACAATCTCCGCTGGGGAAATGAAAACGCCGCAGATGCGGAACTGGCGGATGCCATGAAGCTGGCGCAGGCCGGTGAGATTCTGGCGGACAAGGGACTGGATTACGGCGTGGAACAGGAAGGAAGAAACCTGTCCGGCGGTCAGAGACAGCGACTGACGATTGCCCGTGCCCTGGTCCGCAAACCGGAAATTCTGGTGCTGGATGACAGTGCCTCCGCTCTGGACCTGGCTACCGACGCCGCACTGCGCAAGGCGCTGCGTGAACTGGACTATAACCCCACCGTGTTCATCGTTTCCCAGCGTACATCCTCTCTCCGTCACGCGGATAAGATTATCGTACTGGAAGACGGACAGTGCGCAGGTATGGGAACCCATGATGAACTGCTGGCATCCTGTGCCGTATACAGAGAAATTCACGAATCCCAGACGGGTAACGGAAGCGGAAAAGGAGGTGCGCAGTAATGGCTAAGGATACAAAGAAAAAAATCCAATGGAAAACCGTAGGCGAAGTACTGCAGTACATCCGAAGATACCGTGTCCTTCTGCTGATCTCCATCCTTCTGGCGGCCATAACCGTCGTGCTGACCCTGTACATCCCGATTCTGGTAGGCCGTGCCATCGACTGTGCTGTCGGCGCGGGCAATGTGGATTACGATGGGATATTCGACAATCTGATCAAAATCTGCATAGCCGTTGCGGCCACATCCGTCGCCCAGTGGTGCATGAACATTATCCATAACCGCATTACCTATCAGGTGATCCGCGACATCCGCAGCGAAGCCTATGCCAAAATCAGCCGTATGCCCCTGTCTTTCATCGACAGCCATTCCCACGGGGAAATCGTAAGCCGTGTGATCGCCGATGTGGATCAGTTCGCCGATGGCCTGCTTGTGGGCTTCTCACAGCTCTTTACAGGGATTGTAACCATCATCGGTACACTGATCTTCATGCTGACCATTCAGCCGATCATCACCATCGTAGTGGTCGTACTGACCCCTCTGTCCCTGTTTGTGGCATCCTTTATTGCCAAGCGGACTTACGAAATGTTCCGCAAACAGTCCCAGACCCGCGGGGAACAGACGGCGTTTATCAATGAAGTGATCGGCAACCAGAAGGTGGTTAAGGCATTCTCCAGAGAGGATGAAGTAACCGAAACCTTCGGTGAGATCAACGACCGGCTGGAAAAATATGCGCTGCGTGCGACTTTCTTCTCGTCTTTAGTCAATCCCACTACCCGTTTTGTCAATAATATCGTATATGCAGCCGTATGTCTTGCCGGTGCGTTCTTCGTCGTTGCGGGACATATGACGGTAGGCGGCCTGTCCAGCTTCCTGAGCTATGCCAACCAGTACACCAAACCCTTCAACGAAATCTCCGGCGTAATCACAGAGCTGCAGAATGCCCTTGCCTGTGCGGACCGGATTTTCTCCCTGATCCGCGAGCCTTCGGAAATCCCGGATGCCCCCGATGCGTCCGTGCTGCAGTCCCCCGCCGGACAGGTGGATATCTGTGGTGTGCATTTCTCCTATGTACCGGAAAAGCCCCTGATTCAGGACTTCCATCTGTCGGTCAAGCCCGGTCAGCGTGTGGCCATCGTAGGTCCCACAGGATGCGGAAAGACCACGCTGATCAATTTGCTGATGCGTTTCTATGACGTGAACAAGGGTGAGATTCTGGTGGACGGAGTGGACATCCGCACAGTCAAACGGGACAGCCTGCGGGAAAGTATCGGTATGGTTCTGCAGGATACATGGCTGATGGACGGGACAGTCCGCGATAATATCGCCATGGGCAGGGAAGCAACGGATGAAGAAATCCGCGAAGCCGCCCGTGCCGCCCATGCCCACAGCTTCATCAAGCGTCTGCCGAAGGGCTACGATACCGTGATCGGGGAAGACAAAGGCGGCCTCTCCCAGGGACAGCGCCAGCTCCTCTGCATCGCCCGTGTCATGCTCCGCGTACCGCCCATGCTGATTCTGGACGAAGCCACCTCCTCCATCGATACCCGTACGGAAATGAAGATCCAGTCCGCTTTCGCCCGCCTCATGGAAGGCCGTACCAGCTTCATAGTAGCCCACCGCCTTTCTACCATCAAAGAGGCCGACATGATCCTCGTCATGCAGAACGGTTCCGTGGTCGAAACCGGAACCCATGATTCTCTCCTGACCCAAAACGGCCCCTACGCCAAGCTGTGGAACAGTCAGTTTGCGGGGGATTGAGAATATTGAAAACAGGGGAGGGAAAATGCCTTTTTGGGAAAAAGTCATTCTCCCTCCCTCTTTCCAAAAACCTTGAAAAAGAAGACAGAACCGGAATACTTATTAAACCAAAAAAGACTGCCAATTACGACAGTCTTTTTCTATACCCATTTTTCAAAGTTTTTTGAAGAGAGGGTGCAGGGAGAGAAACTTTTTTTCAAAAAAAGTTTTTCTCCCTGCAAAACACCATTATTCACTCAAAAAATCGGAACTACAGCACCGTTGTAGGTGTTGGTGATATATTCACGAACGGCGTCGCTGAGGAGGGCGTTAACGAGGGCCTGAATTTTGGGGTTGTTTTCGTTGCCTTCCTTAACTACGAGGATGTTAGCGAAGGTCTGAGCAGCTTCGGAAGCAACGTCTTCGGATGCGAGGGCATCTTCGGAAGAGAGGTTTGCGCCGAGAGCGTAGTTACCGTTGATAACGGCTACAGCTACTTCGTCCAGAACGGTGGGCAGCAGAGCGGCTTCCATTTCACGGATGTCGTAGTTGTGGGGGTTATCGATGATATCGTTCTTGGTAGCGGTCAGGCCAACGCCTTCCTTGAGGGTGAACAGACCCTGAGCGGCCAGCAGCTGGAGAGCGCGGGCTTCATTGGTGGGGTCATTGGGAACGGCGATAGCAGCACCGTCTTCCAGGTCTGCCAGGCTGTCTACGGTACCCTTGTAGATGCAGTAGGGTTCATAGTGAACGGCTGCAACGGGAACGAGGTGGGTCTTGTTGTTGGTGTTGAAGTCGTCCAGATAGGGCTTGTGCTGGAAGTAGTTTGCATCTACATCGCCGCTTTCGGTGAAGTCATTGGGAGTGATGTAGTCGGAAACAACTTCGATCTGGAGGGTGTAGCCCTGTTCAGCCAGAGCGTCCTTGCAGATTTCCAGGATTTCTGCATGAGGAGTGGAGGTAGCAGCTACCTTGATGGTGTTTTCGTCGGTACCGCCGCAGCTTACCAGAGCAGGCAGAAGCAGAAGAGCGGAGAGGACGAGCGCGATGAGTTTTTTCATAGTGGTATTCTCCTTTTTAATTTTTATATTTTCATTTGCCGCGGATTCGCTTGTCACAGATTCGGGCAAGATAGCTGAGGCTTTCCTGCATGATCTGCACCAAAATAATCAGGAGCAGGGATGAAATATACATAATTTCCGGGGTGAAGCGGTACAGACCGTACTGAATGGCCATCTGACCCAGACCGCCGCCGGCAACCAGATAAGCCATGGGCGTGTAACCGAGGATGGTGGTCAGTGCAATGGCACAGCCAACCAGCATGGACGGCTTTGCTTCGGGCAGAACGACCTTGAGAATGATCTGCATATTGTTGGAACCCATGGACTGGGCGGCTTCGATCACACCTCTGTCCACTTCCTTCAGAGAAGATTCGATCATACGTGCCACAAAGGGAGCCGCCGCTACGACCAGATAGAAGATCAGCGCGCTGTCACCCATTTTTGTGCCCACGATGAGCTTGGCCAAAGGCTGGATCATTACCAGCAGAATGATGAAGGGAATGGAGCGGATGATATTCACGATCACACCCATCACCGCATTCACGGGCTTGTTGGGGAAAATGCTGTTTTCGGACGTACCGTACAGCAGAACGCCGACGGGGATACCGATGATGTAAGCAAACAGAGTACTGAGCAGGGTGAGCTTCAGGGTGTCGAAAATCCCTTCACCGTACATTTCCAGCAAACCGTTGCCGAAAGCGTTTGTCAGAAACTCATTCATGGTTATCTACCTCCTCATAAAGAATGGACCGGCTGTCCAGATACTGACGGATTCGGGTAACAGCACCTTCATCGTCGGGCAGCTGCAGAAGCATCTGACCATAGGCTTTCCCGCCGATGTTCTTGGTATCCGCCCCCAGAATATTCACCGCCGTATGACATTCCAGAGAAAGATTGGAAATCACAGGCTCGAAGGAGGATTGTCCGTCGAATACCAGCCGGATTACGGTGTTGCCGTGTACTTCGGCCACAGCGGCATTCTTCGGCAGAATCAGTTCCTTGGCAATCTCGGACTTGGGCATTATGAAAATGTCCTTCACCAGCCCACATTCCGCAACTGTACCGCGATCCAGTACCGCCACCTTGTTGCAGATCTGCTCCACAACCTTCATTTCATGGGTGATGACGATAATGGTAACGCCCATTTTCTGGTTGATTTCCTGCAGGAGCGCCAGAATGGAACGGGTGGTGTTGGGGTCAAGCGCGCTGGTGGCTTCATCGCAGAGCAGTACTTCCGGATCGGAGGCAAGGGCACGGGCAATGGCCACACGCTGCTTCTGACCGCCGGAAAGCTGTGCGGGGTAGTTGTACATCCGATCCTCCAGTCCTACCACGGACAGAAGATGCTTCGCCTTTTCCATGGCTTCCTTCTTGGGTATGCCGGCGATTTCCAGAGGATAACATACGTTCTTCAGAGCGGAACGCTGTGCCAGCAGGTTGAAGTTCTGGAAGATCATGGAGATGGAACGTCTGGTCTGCAGAAGCTCCTTGTTGGAGAGGGTAGCAAGATCGGTCCCTTTGAAAAGAACCTTACCGGAGGTGGGTTTTTCCAGGAAGTTGATACAGCGGACCAGCGTGGACTTGCCGGCGCCGGATAAACCGATGATCCCGAAAATATCTCCTTTTTCCACAGTCAGGGACACATCCCGTACCGCTTCCACCTCGGCCTTGTCGGTCTGGAAGGTTTTTGAAACGTGCTGCAGTTCAATCAAAACAGTTACCTCACTTTGATGAGTTTCGTGCCGGAAAACGGGTAATTCCGACAGTATGAAAAAAGTCCGGAAACAGCAGTGATTCCCGGACGGATTGGTATGGGCAACAGCATAACCTCAGCAAATACCGCAGGCACGACAAGAAGACCAGACCAGAATCGTCCGGGTTCCAAACATTCGACCGCAACGGAAATTGTTTCTGACCAGCAGTTCAAAATAGTTCTTCACAACCGTGCCTCCTTATACAGTATTTTGCCTTAAATTACTTTTTCATTATACCACGCTTCGCATAGCTTGTCAAGAGGATTTCAAAAAAATGGAAGGATCAGGCATACTCTGCATGGGGAAAAGGCAGCTTCTCACATATGAAACCGGCTGGAAAGCTCGGAGGAGAAGGTATGCCAGCGGAACAGCACCTGGAAACAGAGCAGCAGCACGCCGATACTGATACAGATGGCGGAAAAAGGACGTGCGCCGGAGATACCGGCGAAGAAAAGTACCGCGGTGATCACCGTACCGATCATGCTGGAAATGAAGTAGATCCCGTAAGCCGATGCGTTCCGTCTGTCCACAATGGACATGACAAAGTAGAACACATTCAGGGAAGCGGTGGTGATGGGCAGAACATAATTGATGCTCCAGAACCGCCATCCGGTGATCTTGTCCCAGATCAGACAAAGAATGAAGGAAATAATCGCTTCGTAAAGAATATTCTTCGGGATATTCCGACGTTTCCGGTAGCCGACATTCAGGATGATCCATGCACAGATCACGGAAAGGGTCAGAGGAATATACAGATTGAGGTGGGGAATGAACGCCAGGTTGATGATGTTGATCACCAGAATGGCGGCAATGGCGGCAAAGGTGGAGATGCGGAACAGCAGATCGTAGTACATCCGGGTGGGAATGGTGGGATATACGCCGAACTCTTCCGTTTCCGTGTCCGAAATTCTTTTGCCGCATAAGGGACAGTACCTGCGCTCACCGCAGATCTGTACACCGCATTTTTCGCAATATAACATAAAATTTCCTTTCTGATGGTCGGGATGGGTTATTCCTCAAAACCGTGTAGGGATTTCGGGGTATAGCTGGCGGCAATCGTCAGGGAAGGATCGACTGCGGCAATACGACGGAAAAACGCACGTTCCACTTCACGTCCCGCCATGACGCCGGAGAAAGCGATGGTCATTTCATCCCCGTAGGAACAAAGGCAGACCTGCTTGAAAGGCGTGCTGTTGGCAATCATAAATCGTTTGATCAGGGGAGCGATGGGTGCGGGCATATCGATTCTGCCGATGTTGGACAGGCATATGGTACGATGCTTCAGCGTACGCTTCTGGGAACGGGACATGACGATATTCTTGATCGCCAGGGGCGCAATACGCACGAAGAAATTCTTTTCCAGACCCACCTGACGGTCGATGATTTCCAGCAGGTTTTCCTTGGTCAGCTGATTGCGGAACGCCGCAGCCACACCGGCACAGATGTTTTCGAATTCCGTACCGCTTTTGGTGAAGTCGTAGAAAATATCGATCATCCCGAAGAAGTTCCGTACCGTATCGGAGGGGAAATAGTTCCGCAGATTTACGGGAACGGCAATGCTGACGGGCTTTTTCTGATCTCTGGGGTCCATGGTGTCGTAAATGCTGGCCACCAGTACAGCGGTCAGAAATACCGTAATGGTTACTGCGTATTCACCGGCGGCTTTTTTGATAGCGGCAGTACTCGCCCAGCCTTCCGTGATCAGCTGACGGAGATCGGGGGATTTGTGCTCATGCAGATGATATACCTTCTTTTTGCCCTTTCCCAGAACCGCCTGAATACGCCAGCGGCTTCCGGTCGGAGTGAAATACTGATTAAAGCTGTCGGCCTCCTGCTGTCTCACCGTACCGTCCGAGCCAAGATCAAGACTTGCGATCGTGATTTCGCTGTGGGCACGCATCAGATAGTGGGCGACGATTGTCCGTAAAAACAGCAGCGCTCCTGTTCCGTCCGTTAGGGCATGGAAAACCTCCAGATGGATGCGTTCTTTGTAATACAGTACGTCAAACAGCAGATTGGGACGGTTTTTGTCCTGTTCCTTGTCATACAGGGGCTGGAAAGGCGTGGCAGTTTCCTCATGTACTTTGGCCTTGCGGTTGGTGTTCTCCAGATAGTTCCAGAAAAAACCGTCACGCAGAACACATTTGAACATGGGGAATTCTTCCAGCGCATCTTCCACAGCCAGCTGCAGAATATCCGGATTGACATTTTCGTTCAGCTGACAGGTGATGCGGAATACTTCGCTGTCCTCTCTCGTGACCAGTGCGGGGAAAATCTTGGCGGCGTTATCCAGACGCTGCCAGCGGATGACTTTATCTTTCCACATTCGTTACTCCAAGAAATTGTTTGATATGTCGGTAAATTCTGCGGGTAATGGGTGTGTTCGGGGGAAGGCTGAACATACCGTGGATACCGTTTGGTACAAAACAGTATTTCAGCGGAACGCCGGCCTGGTACAACCGTCTGCCCAGCTCCTCGCCTTCGTCCCGCAGAGGATCAAACTCCATGGTAACGATCAGCGTTTCCGGCAGACCGGAATAGTCTGTACTGCGCAGCGGGGAAAAATACGGATTGGTATAATCTTCTTCGGCGGAAACATAGAGTGCCATATAGTCCTGCAGCTTTTTGACCGTCAGCAGATAATCCATGCCGTTTTCGTATACCGAAGGGAAGGGTACATCTTCTCTGTAATCACACCATGCGGCCGGATAGATCAGCATCTGCTTACAGGGCATAACGCCACCCCTGTCCCTGGCCATCAGGCAGGACACAAAACAAAGGGTACCGCCTGCACTATCACCGCAAAGCACGGTCTGGGCAGGGTCGGTCTGATACCAGTCCTCACAGTGCGCCATGATCTGCTGAACGGCAGCATAGCAATCCTCGGGGCCGGCGGGAAAGGGATTTTCGGGCGCCAGTCTGTAGTCCACCGCCAGTACCTTGTAGCCGGTCTGTATGGCCAGATTGGCACAGATGTGGCTGTAGCTGTCGAAATCTCCGGTCACGAATCCGCCGCCGTGGAAAAATAACATCAGGGGCGCAATTTTTCCGTCCCGGCTGAATGCACGCACGAGAATATCCCGTTCGGGCATTCCGTAATCCGCGGGAAGGTGGAGAATCCGTTCCATCATATTGCAGGAAAACCTGTTGTAATAAGGCCGCGTACTTTTTTCAAACTGCCGCGTTTTGTCGTAATTGTGCAGCAGGTCGGCATCATACCGTGAAAGTGCGCTGAGAGCTTTTTGCACGATTTTATTCATACTGTACCTGCCTTTGCAGAGCCTGTGGGTCAAGTTTCCGATTCGTATATAGTTTACCATATTTGACAAAGAAATGCAAGAGAGTGTGTATCATCCCCCGCATATTTTATTCCACAGGAGGGAAAGGATAAAGAAAAACCGACGGTTTCACGGGCGGATACTGCCGGAATCCGGAGAAAGGAATTGGGTATGAAAGCCATAGACCACATATTGCTCGGATACTATTTTGCCATGAAATACGGCCTTGAGAGAGGTGAGAAAACGGTATTCCTTCTCGGCAGCATCGCGCCGGATCTGAACCCGTTCACTTACCTGACGGCCAGCCGGAATCATCTCCTGCGCGGGCACAGCTACACATTCAAAAAAAAGAAAATGGCGAAACTCTTTGACGGCGGCAGAAAACATACACTGTTCTGGTGGTACCGGGTGGGGCGGATGTGTCATTATCTGACGGATTCCTTCACCGCCGCCCATGATGAAAAACGGAAAATGTCCCTGCCAAGCCACAAAGCCTACGAGCACAGCCTGCACCGCCGCTTTCCCCAGATTCTCCACATCCACATCCGCCGCTCTTCCCGGAAGAAGCCGGCATTTCCGGAGAAACCCAGCACCCGTATCGCGGCATTGCGGAAACAGTACGAAGCCGCAGAACAGAGCGTGGAAACGGATGGGTATATGATTCTGGCGGCAGTGGAAAGTGTGCTGGATGTCCTGACCGCACCGGCAGAAACACAGAAGAAAATCCGCCGCAGCTGCATATTCCCGCGTGCAGAGGCGCATACTATACCGACAAGAATAAAAAAGAGGTAAAGTGCATGAATCTCATACCGTCCAGACCTGTATATATCCGATCCTGGGGCAGTGTTGTCGGGAAAAAGGAATACGAAGGCCCCCTCGGCAGGCAGTTCGACAGTCACGATGTCACGGACACCTTCGGCAAGGATACCTTTGAGAAAACCGAAGCGGAAATGCAGCGTCTTGCCCTGGATGCGGCTCTGGCCAAAGGAAAATACCGGCCGGCGGATATTACTGCCCTGTTCGCGGGGGATCTGGTCAACCAATGCATTGCATCCCACTACGGACTGCTGCCGTTTGCGATCCCCTTTGTCGGTCTGTTCGGTGCCTGCTCCACAGCAGCGGAAGGGCTCATGCTTTCCTCCCTGCTGACCGGTGCATATGCCAACCGATGCGCATCCGTGACCTCCTCCCATTTCTGTACAGCCGAGAGACAGTTTCGTTACCCCCTGGAATACGGCGGCCAAAGACCACCCACAGCCCAATGGACGGTAACGGGGGCGGGAGCTTTTGTCTGTACCTCGGTACGTGAGGATTTCCGTGAATACACGGGAACGTATCTGCCGCGGATCATGGATGTGATGCCGGGACGGATGGTGGACGGTGGGATCAACGATGCGAACAATATGGGCGCAGCCATGGCACCGGCGGCACTGGATACACTGGACCGATATTTCGCCAACGGGCATAAACCGGAGGAATTTGATCTGATCGTAACGGGGGATCTGGGCAGGGAAGGCAGTGCCATCCTCGGGGATCTGTCGGAAGCGAAACATCTGGGTATCACGGAAAAACTGACGGACTGCGGCAAACGGATCTACGATATGGAAACCTCGGACATCCATGCCGGCGGATCGGGATGCGGATGCAGTGCGGTGGTGCTGGCGGCGGAACTGCTTGGCGGGATTGCAGACGGAACTCTGCGGGACATTCTGTTTGTGGGCACCGGTGCGTTGATGAATTCCATGTCGCTGTATCAGGGACAGACGATCCCGGGGATTGCCCACGCGGTACACATCCGTGGGGAGGCGAAGGTATGATGGAAACACTTCTTCCTTACATTCGTGCATTTGTGGTTGGAGGACTGTTCTGCGCGGCGGCCCAGATTCTGATCGACCGGACAAAACTGACGCCGGCACGGATATTGGTGGGCTATGTGGTGATCGGCGTGATTGCGGGGGGACTTGGGATCTATGAGCCCCTTGTGGAATATGCGGGATGCGGGGCCACAACACCGCTTACGGGATTCGGATACCTCATCTCTCAGGGGGTGAAGGAGGCGGTGGACAAGGACGGTTTTTCCGGTATCCTGACAGGCGGACTGACAGCCGCTGCGGGAGGAATAACAGCCGCCCTGATTTTCGGCCTGCTTATGTCCATATTCGCCAAAAGCAAGCCCAAAAGATGAGTCTGTGAAGGGGGGATACAGTATTGTATGCACCCTCGAATTGTGCACGATGCATAAAATAATGTGTTGATTATATGCAAATTAACCAAACGTAGGCGCGGAATTATAATTCCTATTGAGCACATGGGAGAACCTGCGTGAAAGGTATTGACTTCAGGAAAAAATGGAGTATAATATAGGCGTGGAGAAAAAAGCAAAAGAAACGCAGAGCAAGCGGGAAGGAAAAAAGAATAAGCCCCGCACGCGGAAAGAGCGTCATAACAGGAGGAAATAATTATGATCTGCAACAGTAAGTACCTGTACAAAATCGAACTGGTTACCGCAACGGATGTAGCCGAATTCAACAAGATTGCCACCAAGTGTCCCGGCAGCGTAGTCATCCTGAACGGCATGAACGGCAAGAAGCGCCTGAATGCAAAGAGCTTCCTGGGTGTTCACCTGGCGAGAATGGCATGGAACGAAATTTATGTGGAAACAGATTTCGACAGCTACTTTGAATTTGAAAAGTTCATTTGTGCATAAAAAAGAAAAATAATATAAGTGAGCTGCAGTACGGCGGAGAATTTCCGCAATACTGCAGCTCCGTTGTTTTCCGGATAGAAATCTGAAAACAGACAGGGCAGATACAATAGAAACCTTGTCCTATTATATCTGCCCGAAATCAATTCACGCCAGTTCCGCTTCCGCAACCCGAACGACCAGATTGGTGCCGTAGGGGAAGCCGGTGGCATTCATCACAAATGTGCCGTCCTCGTAACGGTATTCCAGATCTTCCTCTCTGTCCACCCACTTGAGGGACTTGATGCCGGCAGGAACACCGGAGAATGTCTTTTCTCCCACACCGCCGCAGTCCACGGTAACATTGCTGTTGCCGGAAATGGACAGATCATGAATGAAGAAATACATTTTATTTCCGTCACGGAGTGCAAAATTCTTGGAATGGTTCAGACCCTTTACACCGCAGGGTTTTGCTTTGTAAATACAGTTTCCGGTCATGCGGATCCAGTCACCGATACCCAGCATCAGAGCGGACTGCAGAGGTGTGATCTCACCTTCCGCATCGGGACCCACGTTCAGCAGATAGTTGGCGCCCAGCTTGCGGCAGGCACACAGTGTTTCGATCAGCTGTGCCAGAGACTTGTAATTTACGTCCTTTGCGGCGTAACCCCAGTGGGCGTTCATGGTCTCGCACATTTCTGCCGCCAGATATTTGGGCATACCTTCACGGTCCATCGGTTCGGGGCGCCCCTGTTCATAGGTTACGCTGTCCAATTCACGGTTACCGGAGGCACCACGGTTGTTCATGCCGGTATTGTTGATAATAATGGCATCGGGCTGATGCTTGCGGATAATGCCGTACAAAGCATCTTCTTCCCAGTCTTCGCCCGGTTTGTCCCAGGTACCGTCGAACCAGAAACCACCTATCCTGCCATATTCGGTACAGAGAATTTCAACGGAATCTCTCAGATACTGCAGATAGGATTTGAAATTGTGGTTGTAGTCCTCATGATGCCAGTCCAGAAGCGTATGATAGAAGAAAGGAATGATTCCCTCCGCATTACAGCCGTCCACAAAATCCCGGATCAGGTCACGGCCGGCGGGGGAATGGAGGGCGTCAAAGGTGTTCAGTCCTTTGGTGTTGAACAGGGAGAAGCCTTCGTGATGACGGGTTGTCAGGGTGATGTATTTTGCACCGCTGTCTTTGGCCAGCCTGGCGATCTTACGGCCGTCAAACCTGGAGGCGGTGAATGTATTCTGCAGCTTGCCGTATTCTTCCCAGGAAAGCCACTCAAACGGCATGATCCATTCACCTTTGGCAAGCTGTGAATACAATCCCCAGGTGATAAACATCCCGAAACCCAGTTCCTCAAATTCAGCAATTCTTTTTTCCGGTACAGGAATAGCCATAATTACCTCCGAAAATACAATGTGTTTTTCTGTACTGTCAGGAAAGCTCTGCTTCCGCAACCCGAACGACCAGATTGGTACCGTAGGGGAAGCCGGTGGCATTCATCACAAATGTGCCGTCCTCGTAACGGTATTCCAGATCTTCCTCTCTGTCCACCCACTTGAGGGACTTGATACCGGCAGGAACACCGGAGAAGGTCTTTTCTCCCGCACCGCCGCAGTCCACGGTAACATTGCTGTTGCCGGAAATGGACAGATCGTGAATGAAGAAATACATCTTGTTTCCGTCCCGGAGTGCAAAATTTTTGGAATGGTTCAGTCCCTTTACACCACAGGGTTTTGCTTTGTAAATACAGTTTCCGGTCATGCGGATCCAGTCACCGATACCCAGCATCAGCGCGGACTGCAGAGGTGTGATCTCACCTTCCGCATCGGGACCTACATTCAGCAGATAGTTGGCACCCAGCTTGCGGCAGGCACACAGTGTTTCGATCAGCTGTGCCAGAGACTTGCAGTTTACGTCCTTTGCGGCGTAACCCCAGTGGGCGTTCATGGTCTCGCACATTTCCGCCGCCAGATACTTGGGCATACCTTCACGGTCCATCGGTTCGGGACGACCCTGTTCGTAGGTTACGCTGTCCAGCTGGAGATTGCCTATAGCACCGCGGGCACCGAGACCGGTATTGTTTACGATAATGGCATCGGGCTGATGCTTGCGGATCACACCGTACAGCGCATCTTCTTCCCAATCATCGTTTGGTTTCCACCAGTTACCGTCAAACCACAGACCGCCGATTCTGCCGTATTCGGTACAGAGAATTTCAACGGAATCTCTCAGATACTGCAGATAAGACTTGAAATCACGGTCGAAATCCGGATGATACCAGTCCAGAGTAGTGTGATAGAAGAAGGGAATAATACCTTCCGCATTGCATCCGTCCACAAAGTCGCGGATCAGGTCACGTCCTGCGGGGGAGTGGGGGGCATCATAGGTGTTCAGTCCCTTGGTATCGTACAGGGAAAAACCTTCGTGATGACGGGTTGTCAGGGTGATGTATTTCGCGCCGCTGTCTTTGGCCAGCTTGGCGATCTTGCGGCCGTCAAACCTGGAGGCGGTAAAAGTATCCTTCAGCTTCTGATATTCCTCTGCGGGAATCTGTTCGTGACACTGCGCCCACTCACCTTTACCGAGCTGGGAATACAGTCCCCAATGGATAAACATACCGAAACCGAGTTCTTCAAAATCTGCGATTCTTTTTTCCGGAACAGGAATAGCCATAATTACCTCCGTAGATAAAAAATACCATATATCGGTAAACTGATTATATCATAATCCCCACTTCAAGTCAATAGAATATTCTGTCAGCCTGTCTGAAAATCGGAAACCGGACTGATACGGGAGGGATTATATATATGAAGAAAAAGGCTGTCTATATCCGGTCC
Organism: Oscillospiraceae bacterium; assembly: GCA_015063745.1. Classification (GTDB taxonomy): domain Bacteria; phylum Bacillota; class Clostridia; order Oscillospirales; family CAG-272; genus UMGS1696. The sequence goes on from SVTO01000006.1 coordinate 33,530, forward strand.
GCATTGCTTCTGGCGCTGGTGAATATCCTGCTGCGCGGCGCGGGGGTCAGCTTCAATGCCTATGTGGCAGGCAAGATCGGTGCGGAGAGCATGGGACTTTTGTCTCTGACCATGAGCGTATACGGCTTTGCGGTGACTCTGGCCACATCCAGCGTGAATCTGGCATCGGTGCGGCTTACGGCGGAGCGGTGTGCACAGATCGAAGGTGCGGACAGGGAATCCTACCGGAAAACCGTCCGCGGGGTACTGAAATCGGTCTGCGGCTACAGCCTGCTGTTCGGCTGTTCGGCGGCATTCTTCCTGTGGATTCTGGCAGGCGGGATCTCCGAGCATCTGCTGGGGGACAGCCGTACCTTCAGTTCACTGCGTGTCCTTGCCCTGAGCCTGCCGCCCATCGCCCTGACCTCCGCATTGGCGGGATACTTTACCGGGATGCGCAAAATCGGCAAAAACGCACTGCTGGCCATACTGGAGCAGGGGATGAAAATCCTGATTACAGCCACCGCGCTGGTACTCGTCACTCCCACGGGGTCGGTGGAATATATGTGCCTTGCGGTGGTAGGTGGATCGGCGGTCTCGGAAGCGTGGTCCCTGGTCACATCCTTTATTCTGTACCTGACGGATTCCGGAATCCCCAAAGGGGACAAAGCCGGAGCCGTGAAAAACACCCGGCCAACCCGATTCCGTGATGCGGCGGGGATTGCATTGCCCACAGCAGTCGGTTCCTATGCCAGACAAGGCCTGGTGACAGCGGAACACCTGACGATCCCGTGGGGCATGAAACAGCACGGCAGCAGTCCGGAAAAGGCCATGGCTTCCTACGGGGTTCTGCAGGGAATGGCCTTGCCGGTGGTTATGTTCCCCTATGCGGTGATCGGTTCCTTCACAGGTGTTCTGATCCCGGAGATCACGGCTTACCATGCCAAAAAGGAATACCGGAGCCTGCGTCGGATCATCCGGCGGGTACTGCTGTATACCTTTGTCTTTACGGGGATCTGCTTCGGGATATTCTTCTGTTTTGCCGGACTGCTTGGGGAAGGGATCTATCACAGCACGGAAGCGGCGAAATACATACGGATTCTGGCATTTTTGGTACCGTTCATGTATGTGGATACGGTGACGGATGCAATACTGAAAGGGATGGGCGAGCAGGTATACTGTATGAAGATCAATCTGGTGGATGCTTCCTGCAGTCTGGTGCTGGTGGCGCTGCTGACACCGGTGATGGGACTTTACGGGTATATTCTGTCCATGTTTTTCTGTGAGATCGTGAATCTGGGCTGCAGTGCATGGAAGCTGTGGGACTGCGTGGCGAAACTGGGCCGGGAATAAAAAAACACCGAACATCCATGCAGAAATGTTCGGTGTTTCATGACCCGTAGGAGAATCGAACTCCTGTTTGCGCCGTGAGAGGGCGCCGTCTTAGCCGCTTGACCAACGGGCCATTTTTGATTGCCTGTATATTATAGCACATCAAAAAACGAAATGCAAGAGTTTGCGGAAAAAAACTGAAACCGGCAGAGGATTTTTTTAGCCATGTAAAACAAAATCAAGGAAAAATAACCGCCACTTTATCCTGTAACCTTGCATCATAAGAAAACTGCAGTGTACGGAAAATTCCGTGTACTGCAGTTTTTCATTTTACTTTTATCAGTCCCACACAAGTTCTACAGCCTTTTTTTCGCAGACGCCGTCCCGTAAGGGAACAAATACATCCAGATCATCTGCCTCATCCGTATACAGTATCCGCATGATCACCGTTTCTCCGTCGGCAGTGTAATGCTCCGCCACCGCAAAGGCCGCATCTGCCGCAAGCACAATACACGCCGGCAGGGCATCGCGGCTGTAATCTGTACGGTCCAGTACCCGATGATCTGCGGAGAACTGTACAAGTGTGACCGTTTCCGGCAGCTGAACACTTTCTATATGGATTGTAATATCCGTACTGTCAACCGTTACCGTCTCACCGTTTACTTCCGCCGTATTCTTTTCATTCATATTATACGACGACTTGCCCGTACCGCTTGTGTGTATCCCGGTACCGGGCAGAAGGTAGAACCTGCCGTCACCGCTTTGATATATCGGATTGAAATACAGTACTCTGTCGTATTCTTCCTCGGTATAGATCGTGCCGGTCAGGGTCATTTCCTGTCCGTAATCTGTGGAAGTCAGTCCCAGATGCCGTTCGCTGATCCCGGACAGACCGCCGGAAATACTCAAGGGACTGCCGTTTTCCACCGCCGTGAAGCAGTATGCGCTGAATCCTTCAAGCCCCGGGAACACCAGATCATGGGTGGTGTAGGTCTCACCTGTCACCGGACTGACCGCTTCCTCTTCCCGTACCTCACCGTACAGTTTTGCAGTATAAGCGGCGGTATCATCCGGAGCGAGAATGTTGTTCCCGTTCAGAATATCGCCGATGTTGTCTTCGATATACTGCTCCATATCCGTAAGATGCACATACTCCGTTGTCACATATACGCCGATCAGCCGATCCTTTTCCGCCTTTTCTTCCGTGCGGTCTTCCTTCGCCAGCGGAACCACCGCGGAAATACCGGCGGAGCAGAGCGCCAGCAGCACAGCCAGCAATACAATCGTTCTATTCTTCATCTTCGTATGCCTCCAGATTTCCGTCAAATTTCAAAATATCGCCCACATCGCATTGCAGGTAGTAGCAAATCCTGTTAATCGTCCCGAAGCGGATACCTTTTGCCTTACCGCTGCGCAGAATGGACAGATTGGCTTCCGTAATGCTCACCATGCGGCAAAGTTCCTTGGATGTCATTCCGCGGGCTTTCAGAATCTCGTCCAGATGGATTTCTATAGCCATAAACCACCTCAGATAAACAGATCATTGTCATCGGACAGCTTTTTGTTTTCGATAACCAACCGGGAAACCAGCAGGATCCCCAGTACAAAAGCAAGACTGACTACGGGAATGTCCAGCTGCACCTGCAGATCTGTAAGCCATCGGCTGAGACACAGTTCGATAATATTGTATACAGCACCGCAAACGGTCACCAAAGTCAATGCCCGACAGGCAAAGGAAGAAAGTCTTTGTGCGCAGGGAACAATAGCCTCCGCTTTGTTCTCATCCGTCAGGGCATCGAGCAGCCCGGAAACCGCCAGCGTTACCGCAATATCCATCACATAAGGCATAACCCATGCAGCACAGCGCAGAACCGCATGGAAAATACCCAATCCGTTTGCCGCATCCGTCAGAACAACGATCGTCCTACTGATCTCCAGCGCCATTGCCCCGGTGAACAGGATGCACAGCACACACAGAATCCGTTTCATGTAAATAAACAGCTGTCCCTTTTCTCCTGCCCGGAACATTCTCACCAAACGCAGAACCAGTACACATACGATAAGTGACCATACCGTACAGCCGCATAACGCTTTCATGACCCCGGTCAGTTCCGGAACATCAAAAACGGCAAAACGGGTGAGAAGACCGGGATTGATCATGGCATACAGGACAACAAACTGTACGACGGCAAGAAGTACCAGCATGATGTGCTCCGCCCGTCTGCTTTTGTCGCCCGCATGCCGAAGGACGGGGTACAGCGGCAGCAAACCGATGAATGTCCACAGTACAAATGCCGCACCGTTGCCGAACTTTCCCGTCAGCGCAAGAGAACGGAGTCCCAGCCCGATCTGTTCAAAGGGAAAAGCGGCCATGGCTGAAAACAGTTTGGGAAATGCGGAAACGGCTGTGACCAGAATGACACCGAGGATCAGTTCCGCTGTGAGAAAGTACAGAAATTTTTTGCTGTTCATATACGTCTCCTTGATTTAAATTATTGTTTAACGATAATTTACCATACACAGTATAGCATGAAAATTATCGTTTGTCAATAATTTATTTGCAAAAAAATATTTTTTGCAACAGCCAAGGGAAAATATTGACAAACATACATATATGCAGTAAAATATAGGTAGTCATCCAATCCTACAATGATTCAGGAGAGAAACATGGTTAATTTCAACAAAAAAGCAGTGATTCCGCTGATGCTGACAGTACTGCTGCTGTTGGTATCCTGTGGTGCGGGGGACTTTACCTTTGATGTTCTGGCCGTCGGTGAAGGCGGTGCGGAGATCACGGGTGAAAGCTTGAAGCAGGCGGAATACGGTGGGGAAGTGCAGTTCACGCTTACCCTTCCGGCAGGTGAATCCCTGGTACAGGTTTTCGCCGATGATGTGTTGACCACCGATTATACATACCAGAACGGTACGGTCACGCTGAAAAACATTACCGCCCCCCATACCTATCGCTTTGTTGCCGGAATTCCCGGTGAGCAGATGTATTGGGGATTCGCCCTGAACGACGATAACTGCGGTTTTATCACCACCAATGTGGATGGCGTATCCGTTGCCAAAGGGTCCATGGTGACTTTGAACATTATCCCCAAGGAGGGGGCTGTGTTCCTGGGCTGGACCATGGGTGCGCCGATCGAGAAAAATGCGGAAATCATTTCCACGGATGAGCAGGTCACGGTGGAAATTACGGATCATGTATACGTATTCGCCAATTTTGACGGATCGGGTATGGTAAAGGAAGAAGAAATGCCCGAAATGCCCGATAAGGATGAGGATATTCTCACCATCTATTATAATAACAACGGCGGCGACATTATGGAGGGCGGCAAGGTTGCTGTGGAGACTGTTTTCGAAAACAGTTACTGGACAATGCCCTACGGCCGCGAAGACGACGGTACACTGACCAGAGAAGGCTATGTTCTGCTGGGTTATTCTCCTGCTCCCGAACTGGAAGGAGAGCTGATCCGTCCAGGTTATAAATACGATGTACCTGTGGAAGACGACAAATTTATGATGTACTGCATCTGGCAGCAGGAAACCAATGCGGCGGATTTCACAGTTGCGGATGACGGAACGGACAAAGTGAAGATCACCGCCTACAACGGAAGCGACGAAGTGATTTACATCCCCCGTATCATCGACGGCAAGACGGTAACCCGTATCGCAGACGGTGCTTTCGCAGGCAATACTGCCATCCGGGAAGTACACGTAACACCGTCCGTACTGTACATGGAAGAGAATGCCTTTGCCGACTGTGCAAATCTGACCACCGTAACTCTGTACGACAATCTGAAACAGCTCAGCGACGAGTCTTTTTCCGGTTCTCCCGTACAGACAGTCCGGCTGTGTGCTGCCAAAACACCCCGGTATACCACCAGCTTTGAAACCTTCGGTATCAAGTACGAGCGTCTGATGCACACCATGGGCGAAGAACGTATCATTATCGTAGCCGGTTCCAGCGCCGTGTTCGGTATTGACTCCGACTACATGGAATCCCTGTTCCAGAACGATTATACGGTGATCAATTACGGTACCAATGCCAATATGAACATTGTATTCTATCTGGATGCCATTCTGCCCCATCTGACGGAAAAGGACACCGTGATATTTGCACCCGAACAGTACGGTCCGTTTGCCTACCACACCAACGGTAACCCGCAGCTTCCGGCCGTCACTCTTCAGGGTATTTCCACCAGCTACAATCTGTTTGAGAACATCGATGTTTCCGACTATACGGAAGTCTTCGACGGTATCGGACAGTACTGCAATGAGTCCTACAAAATGCCGGAAGCCAACTGGGATGACCATAATATGTATGTCGATATTTACGGTGACCACGACTGGCTGTCCGGTGAGCTGAATTCCGAAAACTTCCGTTACGGTGCCAACGGCGAATTCCGCTTCAACGAAACCGTTATTCCGGAAGAGTTCATCCCCAATCTGAACCGTGTGATCGACGAAGCGGTGGATACGGGAGCTACAATCCTGTTCAGCTTCCCGCCTGTCAACCACAACAATATTGAAAAGGACAGTCTGGACAGTGAATCCTATGATTACTACAATCAGTGGATCGCAGATACCGTACACTGCCGTCTGATTTCGGACGTCCGGGACTTTATCTATAACGGTAAATATTTTGCCAATACCGACTACCACCTGAATGCGGTGGGCAGAGAACTTCATACGACGCAGGTGGCGAAAGACATCATCGCGGCGGATGTGGGTATCCGATAAGGAGGGAAAATGATGGACATGATTTATTTGCAGTACCCCCTGTTCTTGCTGTTCCCGATCTTTTTGGTACTGTGGCAGATCGTCACAATGTGCATAAAGAAAAAACTGCCCGGCAAAGCAGTACTTGAATGGATTTTCACCGGTATCAGCGCCCTCGGCCATGCAGCCGCCATTGCACTCATCCTGCTGAACGGCGGAAAAATGGAGGATGTACTGGTTTTAGTACTTCTGACCGGTTTTGTCACCCTGCTTCTGTGTGAAAAGCCGGAGGCGAAAAACAAGGAAACGGAGGATGGGAATAAATGAATTTTAACTCTCCTCAATTTTTGCTGTTTTATCCCATCGTTGCGGTACTGAATTTCATCGTGCCGCGGAAATACAGATGGATTCCCCTGCTGATTGCCAGCTACTATTTCTACATGACCTGGAATGCCGCACTGGTCTTCCTGATCCTGTTCACCACAGCCGTTTCCTATTTTTCCGGTATTCTCATCGAAAAGAAACCGGAAATGAAGAAGCTGTGGATGATCCTTTCCGTAACGGCATCCCTGGCTGTTCTGTTCTTTTTCAAGTATTATAACTTCTTCGCAGGTACCATCGGCGATCTGGCCGGTACGGATCTGACCCTGCGCCTGGTTCTGCCCGTGGGTATTTCCTTCTATACCTTCCAGACCCTGTCCTACAGTATTGATGTATACCGCGGTGACATCAAAGCGGAACACAACTTCTTCTATTACGCATTGTTCGTATCCTTCTTCCCCCAGCTTGTGGCAGGCCCCATCGAACGTCCCGGCAATCTGCTGCCCCAGCTGTACGAAGAGCACAAATTCAATACAAGTGACCTTTCCATCGGTGCCAAACGGATGCTGGCGGGCTTCTTCAAAAAGATCGTCGTAGCCGATACCGCAGCGGTGTATGTGAATGCGGTATACAATAACGCCGGTGAAACGGGCGGTCTTGCGATCATCATCGCCACGGTCCTGTTTGCGGTACAGATCTACTGTGACTTCTCCGGTTACACGGATATCGCCATCGGCTGTGCCAGAATCATGGGCTACCGCCTGATGCAGAATTTTGACAGACCGTACTCCGCCGAAAATATCCGGGATTTCTGGGCACGCTGGCACATCAGTCTGTCTTCCTGGTTCAAGGATTACCTGTACATTCCCCTGGGCGGCAACCGTAAAGGAAACGGACGCCGGCTGCTGAATCTGTTCATCGTGTTCTTGGTCAGCGGTCTGTGGCACGGTGCGGAATGGACATTCTTACTTTGGGGTCTTCTCCACGGTATCTACCGCATTGTCGGGGAACTGACATACCAAAAGAGAAATGCCCTTTACGGCAAACTCGGTCTGGATACCGCAAGTAAGCCCGTACGCGCTTTCCGTACAGCAATCACCTTTGTTCTGGTATGCTTTGCGTGGATCTTCTTCCGTGCGAACAATACTTCCGAGCTGCTCCTGATCCTCGGCAAGCTGTTCACTGACTTCGGTGCGGGTACATTTGCCGCAGAACTGGGTCTGACTCCGAACGGCGCGCTGATCGTGGTTCTGGCCATTGCTGTAATGATCCTGATGGACCGCCGCCTTACTCTGACGGAATATGCTTCTCCCACAGGTGCCAAGCTGACCGGCGGTGTGTCCCTGTACATGATCTGGGCGATTGCCTTTGCATGGCTGATTCTTCTGGCGGGTGACGGCTCCAGTGCCTTCATCTACTTCCAGTTCTGAGAAAGGAGAATATATATGAAAAAAATCATCATCTCAGTTCTCCATGCCGTGATTCTGCTGATCACACCCATGGTTGTGCTGGCCGCAGTCACCTTTGCCGCACCCTGTCAGTACGACGAAACCTTCCTCGGGGAGCTGAAGGACAAACACGCCCGACTTGCTTCTGTAGAAGGGGAGAAGATCGTGGTAATCGGCGGTTCCAGTATGGCATTCGGCCTGGATTCCGCTCTGCTTGAGGAGTATACGGGAATGCCCGTGGTCAATTACGGCCTGTACGCCACCATCGGTACAAAAGCCATGCTGGATATGTCCCGGCCTTATATCGGCAAAGGTGACATCGTGGTGATCTGTCCGGAAACCGACGAACAGACCTACTCCCTGTATTACAACGCCCACAGTATGTGGCAGGCGCTGGACTGTGACCTGTCCATGCTGAAGGACGCCGGTTTTTCCAATTACGGAAAACTGCTGGCAGTACTGCCGGAATTTACAGCGGAAAAACTTGGTTTCATCCGTACGGACTCCAAACCTTCTCCCTCCGGTATCTACGCGGAATCCTCCTTCAACGAGTACGGTGATATTTCCGTACCCCGTCCCTATAACGAAATGCCGGCCTTTTATGACTCCTCCATGGCCATCTCTCTGACAACGGATCTGCTGAATGAGGAATTCGTGGAATATCTGAACGAATATGCCGCCTACTGCAGTCTGCGCGGTGCGGATGTGTATTTCAGCTTCTCACCCATCAATGCGGATGCTGTGGTCTCCACGGCGGAGGACCGGACGGAATTCTACCGCTCCCTCGGTGAACAGCTGCATTTTCCCGTAATCAGTGATGTAAACGACTATATCCTGGATTCTGCCTACTTCTACGATACCAACTTCCATCTGAACAGCCGCGGCGCACTTCTGCGTACGTCATTGCTGGCGGATGATCTCCTGCGTGTCATGGGCCGCACAGAACGGGTGGAAACCGTGAAGTACACCGCCCCCACCAGACCGGAGGACTATTTCTCCCTGAAGTTCAATTCCGATGAAAACGCAAAGTATTACCTCTGCGAAGAAATCGAAGGCGGACTGATGATCACCGGCCTGACCGAAGAAGGAAAATCCCAGACCACCCTGCAGATCCCCAGAGGTGTGGACGGAAAAGCGGTTCTGGCGATCGGAGACAATGCTTTTGCCGGATCCGATGTGCTGGAAACCGTCATTATCGGTGAATATGCAGCGGTAAGAAGCCTCACCACAGAAGCTTTGGCCGGCTGTCCGACACTGCAGCGGATCGAAGTGTATGTTGCACCCTCAGCCCTTCCTGTGGACATCGAAACGTTGAACAGAATGCCGGAAGGATGTTCTGTGTACATTCCCGCAGAAGCATACAGTGAATTTGCCACCGACTATTTCTGGAGCAGCAAGATGAAATTTGTAGAGACGCTGGGCGAATAATTCCCGGCGCAAAAAAAGAACCTGCCGTATCGGTAATCCGAAGAATACGGCAGGTTTTTTGTTGTTTGTTTATCCGGCTTTACCGGGGGGAATCAGTTGTTGAATACGGCAGGGCTGGTATAGAATACCTGTGCTTCGCCGTCGATCACGCGGACACCTACAGTATTGTCACTGCAGTACCATTCGTCGTTGACTTTGTTTACGGTACTGTAAGCGGCTTTGCCATTGAAATACCATTCCTGAGCAGGAACCAGAGCGATCTTGGCATCCATGATGTTGTAGAGATCGGGGATGGCGTTCAGACCGTGGTGTGCAATCTGAACCACATCGGCCTTCAGCTGTTCTTCCGTGTACATCTGGCGGATGATCTTTGCGGCGGACTGGTCGATATCGCCGAGAATCATACAGATCTTGCCGTCAAAGTGAATCTTCAGGACTGTACCGCTGTCGTTGTATTCGTCGGAAGTATATGTCATGTACTGGGGATCCAGCAGATCTTCGTGTGTGTACAGGACTTCCATGGTCAGATTACCGAACTGAAGGGTTTCACCGGTGCGGGGCGCATGATACAGTACATCCTGATAATACTCGGAGAAATCAAAGTCTGCACCGTTTCTGTGGTTGTGCATAACACGTTCCAGGGTGAACTGATCTGCGTGGTCCTTCAGAATCCGTTCGGCACCCCAGATGTGGTCACTGTGGCGGTGAGTGATGAACCAGCAGGCAATACGGATTTTTTCGCCTTCGGGAGTACCGGTCATTTCTCTGGCCACACGCAGGAATTCTTCTGCATTGGGCTGCTGCTTGTGACCGCCGTCGATGATGATCAGACTGTTGTCCGCCAGCTTGATAAACATAAACTGACCGACACCGCTGATTTCCTGATTGGCTTCATCGTAAATAGGTGCCTGCATACCGTAGAGGAATACATCATTGGTTTCACCCTCTGCGGCTTCATAGGTGTATCCGAATTCTTCCGGGGAAACGCTCTGGGAATTGTCCAGAATGATCCGTACGGTATTGTCGTAAGCGGTGAAATAGGTGTAAACAGAAGTATCCGCCTTGTCGCACTGATAAGCAGTCACGCCGCCCCAGTCCGCACGCTGTACAGCCGTAAATCCGTCGTTCTGCAGTTTTTCAACATAAGCGGCGAATTCATCGGCATTGGTGTCGGTGATACCCAGAAGCAGAGAGGGATTTTCCTTGGCAAAACCGAAGGGCTCGGCAAAGGTCACATTATAGGTGAGTCCGCCATCGTATACCGGTACACCTGCCAGCGGCCAGTCATTACGGGCGGTAAGCAGCAGATCACCGGGAAGGGCATAACGACCGGTATCATCTGCGGCAATGTTTTCAAGTAGTGCATTCAGCGCCTGATCGAGGAAGCGGTCATGTGTGGCAACGATGACAATACGGTTGTTCTCAATGGCAACACGGTAGAGATCCTCGCCAAGTTCTGCCTTTACAGCGGCAGTTTCGGGACGGTTGGTGTCACCGATCAGAATTTCCGGTGTACCTACGGGAATCTCGGCTGGATCGGCTACCCAGTCATTGGCAAGGCCAATTTCGGTATTGTAGGTTTCAGTGAAAGTTTTCCAGATTTTTGTACCTGCCGCGGATGCTGTATCACTGCATCTGTCGGGCAGAACAACGGTGTAAGCGGACTGTCCGTTTTCTGCGATTACCAGATCGGTGACAGCCTGTACTTCGGTTTCACCCGCATCGGTTTCATCGGCGGGCTGGTTTCCCTGACAGCCGCAGAGAAGCAGTCCGGCAGTCAGCAGAGCGATAAGAATCTTGTTTGCTTTCATGATATTTTCCTTTCAAAGCAGAATAGGGGGACTACGATGTTATTCTAACATAAGGAACGAAAAAATGCAATCGGTTAACGGAACTTTGACGGAATATTTATATATTGTGCACGAATAATTATATTTTTTTACTTGATATAATTTCTCTGTTATGATATAATGGATATACTTTCAGGAAATGTGATCCTGTATTGGAAAGTATCTAAAAAGGAGAAAAACTATGACAGAATCCAAAAGAATCGCACTGCTGGAACCGCCGCAGGGTAAGATTTCCATGGTGCTGGATACGGATGCCGGGTGTGAAGTAGACGACCAGTTTGCCATTGCCTATGCGGTACGTGCGGCACAGGCCGGAGAACTGGATCTGCTGGGTATTTATGCGGAGATTTCCATAGCCGCCTACAATCCTGTGGAAAAAAAGGACGGACCAATCGCGCCCGCCGACGGTATGGAAAAGAATTATCAGGAAATTCTTAAGGTTCTGGATCTCATACACAGTCCGGAATACAAAGACATCGCCTTCCGTGGCTGTAAATCCAGTTTTTCCAAGGATAAGCCGGAATTGTCCCCTGCGGCGGAGCACCTGATCCGTACAGCCATGGACGAAACCCGGGAAGGTCCGCTGTATGTGGTTGCCATCGGCCCGAGCACCAATATCGCTTCCGCCATCGCCGCTGCACCGGAAATCATGGAAAGAATCGTTGTGGTGTGGCTTGCCGGGAACAGTCTGCATTATCCCCATGTGTACGAATGCAATTTCCTGCAGGATACAGTAGCCGGAGCGTATATCTTTGACTGCGGCGTACCGATGACTCTGCTGCCGGCATTCCACGTAATCACGGGACTCAGCACTACCATTCCCGAGTTGGAACACTATATGGGCGGTAAAAACGAATTCTGTGAATATATGCTGAATCTGGTGCGTGATTATCACGAAAGCCATAAGGTACCCGGTGAAGCATGGTCCAAGGTAATCTGGGACATCGCCGGTATCGCCTACGTGCTGCATCCCGAATGGTTTGTGACCCGTCTGGTACCCACACCGATCATCGGCTCCAACTGGTCCAGCGATCCTCTGCGGCCCTATATGCGCCTGTGCGACTTTGTTGTACGTGACAGTGTATTTACGGATATGTTTGCGAAAATTACAAAGTAAGAGGAAAGGAGAGACAACATGACCGAATACCAAAGAGTAGCTATGCTGGAACCGCCGCAGAGTGTGGTTTCCGTGATTCTGGATACGGATGCCGCCGCTGAGGTGGACGACCAGTTTGCCATCGCCTATGCGGTACGCTGTGCGGAATTGGGCGAATTGAAGCTGGAAGGTATCCATGCCTCCCTTTCCGATGAAAATCCCGCAGAAAGTCTGGAGAGAAACTATCAGGAGATTCTCAAGGTGCTGGATATAATGCATCTGGAAAAGTACAAGGAAATCTCCTTCCGCGGCTGTACGGCAAAATATACAGGCGAACCTATGATGTCCGATGCGGTGAACAATATGATCCGCGTGGCCAGGGACGAAAGCCGCGAAGGTCCGCTGTATGTCGTTACCACCGGCTGCGGCACGAATGTGGCCAATGCGATCCAGGCAGCACCGGATATCAAGGATAAGATCGTGGTGGTATGGCTGGCAGGCAACAGTCTCCATTGGAACAATACCATGGAATGTAATCTGTGGACTGACACGAAGGCAGGCGAGTTCCTGCTGGATTGTGAAGTGCCTCTGGTTCTTCTGCCGGCGTACAATGTGGTATCGGAACTGCGTACGACGATCTACGAGCTGGAATACTATCTGTCCGACAAGAATGACATCTGCGACTATCTGCTGGGTCTTGTCCGGAATTATAAGGGTCCCGAGAGAAAAGAAGGGGAAGCATGGTCCAAGGTAATCTGGGACGTGGCAGGCGTTGCCTATGTGATGCATCCCTACTGGTTTGCCACCAGACTGAACCCTACGCCTGTTTTCGGCTACAACTGGATAAACGATCCGGGCAGACACCTGATGCGCCTCTGCGACAATCTCAAGCGCGATGCCATCTATATGAGTTTATTTGAAAAATTAGGTGGCTGCTGAGCCGTACAGCTGACAGAACCCACCTGATCAATAAGCAAAATTAACAAAGAGAGGTAAACAACATGACAGAATCCAAAAGAGTAGAAATGCTGGAACTCCCTCGCGGTCCGGTTTCGGTAATCATCGATACTGACCCTCATTGCGAAACGGATGACCATTTTGCACTGGCATATGCGATCTGTGCTGCAGAAAAAGGCGAAATGAAAATTGAAGGTTTCCATGCAGATTTTTCCGGTGGCCCAACCATCGAAGAAGGTATGAAGAAGAATTATGATTGCGTTATCAATATCATTGATCTTCTGAACCTGCCGAAGTACAGAGATATTACTTTTTACGGTCCTACCCGTAAGTTTGACAAGGAAAATCCGGAAATTACCGATGCTGTAAAAAACATGATCCGTGTGGCCAATAATCACACAAGCGAAGATCCAGTATACGTTCTCGGTATTGGCGGCGGTACTACCATTGCTTCCGCTCTGGCAGTAGCTCCTGAAATTGCAGATAAGATGGTTCTGGTATGGCTGGGCGGCAACAGCCTGCATTGGCATTCTTCCATGGAATGTAATTTCTGGCGTGACCCTGCCGCCTCCGAATTCATCTTCGACTCCGGCGTGCCGATGGTTATGATCCCCGCATGGAACGTAACGATCCAGCTCAAGACTTCCACCTTTGAACTGGACCACTACATGAAGGAAAGAGTACCCGAAAAGGATGCTGTCTGCCAGTTCCTTCTGGACCGCTTCAACCGTGGCTTTGATCCCGAAAAAGTTGCCAGCTGCAGCGGTACAATCTACGACATCGGTGCGATCGGCTATGTTCTGCATCCCGAATGGTTCAAGACCAGACTGATCACCACTCCCATCTTTGCTTACCACTGGGGAAGCGATCCCTACCGTCACCAGATGCGTATCTGTGACTACATCAACCGTGATGCCCTGTACATGGATATGTTCAACAAGCTGACAAAGTAATAGAAATTGGAATACAGAACATTGTGGTCTGTGAAAGGAGTTAAACATGACAGAATCCAAAAGAATAGAAATGCTGGAATTGCCCAAGGGAAAAGTTTCCGTGGTGTTGGATACCGATACAGCCTGTGAAGTAGACGACCAGTTTGCTGTTGCCTATGCCGTACGTGCGGCTGAAGAAGGTGAACTGATTTTGGAAGGCCTGCACGCTACTCAGTTCGGCGATAACCCCGCTGAAGCTTCCGAACTGAGCTATCAGGAAATCCTCAAGGTCCTGGACCGTATGGGATGCCCTCAGTATAAAAACATCGTTCGCCGTGGTGCTGACCGCAAGATGGAAGGCGAAGAACCCGTTATGTCCGATGCCGTTACCCATCTGATCGAACTGGCCAAGGATGAAAGCCGCGAAGGTCTTCTGTACGTAGTGGCTATCGGCGCAGGTACCAACATTGCTTCCGCACTGAAGGCTGCACCCGAAATCATGGAAAAGATCGTTGTTGTATGGCTGGCCGGCAACGTACAGCACTGGGAAAACGTAGAAGAATACAACATCAATCAGGACGAAGCGGCGGCAAGATACATCCTGGGCTGCGGCGTACCGCTGGTACTTCTGCCGGCTTACAATGTAGTTTCTGCGCTCTCCATTTCCATCTACGAACTGGAACATTTCATTGACGGCAAGACCGAAATCGGTTCCTTCTTAGTGGAAAACGTACGTCAGTATTCCGTTAAGGATACCCGTCCCGGCGAAGCATGGACCAAGGTAATCTGGGACATCGCCGGTATCGCATACGTACTGCATCCCGACTGGTTCATCACCAGAATTGTATTTACCCCCAGCCTGAGCGAACCCAACGAAGCACATTGGGAAAAGAAGTGGGCAAGCAATCCTCAGAAGCACCTGATGAGAATCGGTGACTATGTGGAAAGAGCCCCCGTATTCCAGGACGTATTCGATAAGATCAACCGCTGCAAGTAATGCGGAAAACGGGATATTCCCTGAACGCCAAAAGGGATGCTGTGACTGTGTGCATACACAATGACAGCATCCCTTTTTTATTGTTTCCGATGATCAGATGCGGATCTTCTTGATTTCTTCCGCATAGTACTGAACCAGTTCAAACTTGGTACCCGGCATGAGACGGTGGTCGGGGCAGGGAAGAAAACCGCCCAGATCCACAAGACCCTTGATCCGTTCGATCTCCGCATCCACGGCAGCCTTGTCCTTGCGCAGTACCGTTTTGTCCATACCGCCGACACCCAGCAGTCCCGGGCCGAATTTCTTTCTGGCCGCCGCAAACTGATCGCCCCACACGCCGACTTCAATGGGGAACATGGTATTCACGCCGTTCTCAAACCATGTGGGCAGCAGCTCTTCCACAACTCCGTCACAGTCCAGAGAAATGATGTCGATACCGTATTTCCGGCACAGATCGTTGCGCTTCTTATAATGCTTGGCACAAAGCTCATTGAAAATTTCGGGGGACAGCAGAGGCCCGTTCTTGAAGCAGATGTCTTCCCAGTAATGGGCAAAATCGAATCGGGCGCCGGTTTCCAGAATCGCTTCTGCGCACTTGTACTGCATATCCGCAAAAGTATCCACAATGTCAGCAAACAGATCTTCATCTTCATCGTACATCAGGTAACTCATGCCGAGCACGGAGGTCATATCCCGGATTTTTCCAAGCACGCTGCCGAGATGCAGACCATGGGGAATATCGGTGGGTCTGGTTTCGTTGAAATTTTTGAAGAATTCCAGATCTACACGTTCGGGCGTATACTGCATTTTCGGCAGATACAGTTCTTCAAAAGCTGCTCTGTCCTTCAGCAGATAATCATCTTCCGACGGAATCGAAGTTATACCGGGCTTGATCCGTTCGATCAGGCCGTCTTTTGTCTGCATCCGTCTGGTTCCGTCCGGCAGTACTTCCAGTACCTTTTCTTCAAAGCTCGGAAACAGGCCGTTTTGTGCCTCAAAGACATTCTGCCAGTTGAAATCCCAGCCGATCAATTCATCCAGCCGACGGTCGGCTTCATTGCCGTCACCGTGAGTTTCCAGAATATCTCCCGGAATCTTCCCCTGTTCGACCCATTCCTCCAGCAATTCTTCCCAGTATCCGAAATGCACGGCGGGCAGACGGTCAGCGGGCTTGTAGTGCAGGATATTCATAGCACGTTCTCTGTTAGTCATAATCATAACCTCCGAACGGTATATTATGGTATATTATAAAGAATAATATACGAAAATGCAAGAGGTATTTGCTTTTTTAATCAAAAACAATCATGTACAAAAAAGAGGCGAAGTGTTACCTTCGCCTCTGACGGTTATAACTGTGATTAGCCCATGTAGAAAATATTTTGTTCCTTCAGTTCGTCAATATTTTCAACATTGTACCATCTGCCGGCGATACCAACGTCAGCAACTTCGTTGCCCAGCAGCTTCTGTGCAGCCAGTTCAACTGCCTTGTAGCCGATGCTGTAGGAGTCCTGTGCAACGGAACCAACCAGCAGAGCGTAGTTAGCGCCTGCATCCTTGATCCAGTTGTACTGGTTTGTACCTGCGTCGAAACCGCAGAATACGATGTTCTTGTACATTTCCGCATTGTCGGAAACTTCGGGATATACTTCGTTAACAACACCTTCGTTGGTCATGAAGATCGCGGATGCGCCCCAGTCCTTCAGAGCGGTGAGACCGAGTTTGTATTCGCCGGGGTTGTTGTTCTTGGTCTGTACGTTGATGTCCAGAGTGATGGCATCAGCTGCAGCCAGTTCTTCGAGCTTGTCCTTGAAGCCGCCAGCTCTGTCAATACCGGTGCTGGTGGAGTCGTGCTGGATGATACCAACTTTGAAGCCGTGAACTGCCATGCCGTTAGCCTTCATATACTGATAGAAGTTTTCGGCAGCAACGCCTGCAGCTGCATAGTTGTCGGTAGCAACGCCGCCGATGGTGGGGTCCTTACCTTCGGTGATGTCTGCGCCGCCGGAATACAGACCGGAGTCGAATTCAACGATCGGCAGTCCCTTGTCGTATGCGGAGGTCAGTTCATCTGCAAAACCGAGGCCGATGGTAGCCAGAACGATGGCCTTGATATCCTTGGTATTCAGCGCGGACTGAACCATTTCACGCTGAGCGTTTACATATTCTTCGCTTTCAGCAGTAGGGCCGCGGAAGGTGATCTTGTAACCGTAGTCTGCGCCTGCCTGTTCTGCACCGGCCTTAACAGCCTGCCAGAACGCGTGGGTTTCGCCTTTTGCTACTACCGCAATGGTACCCTTGCTGTCACCGGAGTCAGTGTTTCCGCACGCAGCAAAGAAGAATGTGCACATGGAAAGTGCCAGAACGAATGCCAGAACCTTAGTGAGTTTTTTCATGAGAAACCTCCATAAAAATATTTTATAAAAACATACGCGTTTTTATACAGATTCGGATCGGGATGCACCCGGATTACTTTTTCGCGGATTCTTCCGCCTTCAGCTGCGCCACTTCGGTCTTCAGCCGATTCTTGATCTGGGCAAGCTCTGCATCGATTTCCTGTACCCGCTTGACCGCTTCTTCATTCTTCTTGGCGGAAAGGGCATAGTCTTTTTCGATGTTCAGCTCTTCCATTTTTCCCTTCAGCTCTTTTTTAAGCTTGTCGGACTTCTTTTCGATTTTAACCTTGCTGGCCGCCTTCTTCTTCAGAACATCCAGCAGAACCGCACCTACAACGATCACACCGGTAACCGCATAGGTGATATTGGTGGCGGAAACTACGCTGCCGCCGCTGAGAGCCATGTTCAGACCCTGACGGATAACAACCAGAATGATGGAACCGAGAATGGTACCCGCTATGGAAGCCGCACCGCCGGTGGTACTGGTACCGCCGATGTAAACACCCGCGATGGCATCCAGTTCCATACCGTTGCCGCTGGCGATGTTCAGGGACGGGTTGGAAGCGGTGTAGAACAGAGCGGCCAGACCGGCAAAGAAACCGCCGATGGCATAGGCAATGATCTTGTACTTGTCCACATCAATACCGGAGAGGCGGGTTGCTTCTTCATTACTGCCGATGGCCAGAATAT
The DNA here is from genome assembly GCA_015063745.1 of Oscillospiraceae bacterium. Classification (GTDB taxonomy): domain Bacteria; phylum Bacillota; class Clostridia; order Oscillospirales; family CAG-272; genus UMGS1696. The sequence continues at coordinate 51,678 of SVTO01000006.1, forward strand.
AACGGCCGACCTTGGTCTTGTACATAACCACCATACAGATCACGGTGAGTACCAGAACCCACAGGATGCCGATGGGGAAACCTTCGTAGTTGGTGAAAATTTTCTGCATCCAGCCGGTGGGCGGATACTTGACAGCAGCAGAGGTTTCACGAACCGCTTCGGAAATTACGGCGGTCAGACCTCTGGAAACCAGCATGGTGCCGAGGGTAGCGATAAAGGGTGCGATCTTGCATTTGGCAACCAGGAAACCGTTGAGCAGACCGAAGAGCAGACCGGTCAGCAGGATGATCGGAATGGTCAGCCAGAGAATACCTTCTTCCTGGGCAACGCCCGTACCGCAGACAGCGCCTGCCAGAACGGAGGAACCGATACATACGGTACCGATGGACAAATCAATGCCGCCGGTAGCGATAACGAAGGTAACACCCAGTGCCAGAACCGCATAGGGAACAAGGGATTTGCTCATGGTCAGCAGAACGCCCTTGTCGGCGAAGCTGGGATTGATCAGCGTGAAGATGGCGAACAGGGCGATCGTTGCAAAAACGATGACGATATTCTGTTTGCCGTTATTCTTTATATACTTGGCGGATTTTACGCCGAACTGCCGCAGGGAACCGCGGAGATTCAGGCGCGCGCCGAACGGATTGTTGGTCTGTTTCATGTCAGATACTCTCCCTCATTGTAGCAAGCTGCATAATGTTTTCCTGGTTGGCTTCGGAAATATCGAGTTCGCCGGTCTTGCGGCCTTCGCACATGACCATGACGCGGTCACTCATACGTAAGATTTCCACAAGCTCGGAGGAGATCATGATGATGGATTTGCCCTGCTTGGACAACTCGTTCATCAGCGTGTAGATCTCGCTCTTGGCACCGACGTCAATGCCGCGGGTAGGTTCGTCGAAGATCAGAATATCGCAGTCCTGAATCAGCCATCTGGCGATGATTACCTTCTGCTGATTACCGCCGGACAGGTTCTTCAGAATCTGATCCATGGATGGTGTCTTGGTACGCAGCTTGGCATTGTACTCGGCGGCTTCTTTCTTCAGCTTTCCATCGTCGATGATACCGGACTTCACATACCGGTCCATGGAAGCAATGGCAGTGTTTTCCGCGACGGACTTGAGGAGCATGAGACCATACCGCTTACGGTCTTCCGATAAATATCCGATACCGTGCTTTACCGCATCGGCAGGGGATTTAATGTCAACCTTTTTACCGTTTATGTAAATCTCGCCGCTGTCATAGGGATCCGCACCGAAAATCGCACGGGCCACTTCGGTTCTTCCCGCACCCATCAGGCCGGACAGACCGAGAATTTCTCCACGGCGGAGCACAAAGCTCACATCACGGATGGTCTTGCCGCTGCAGAGATTCTTCACTTCCAGAACCACTTCCGCACCCTCGGGTACTTCGCTGTGGGTCTTGGGATCTTCGTAAACCACACGGCCGATCATCATGTTGATAATCTGGTCCTTGGTCACGTCTGCGGTGTTGACCGTGCCGATATATTCACCGTCACGCATTACGGTAATGCGGTCGGAGATGCGCTTGATTTCATCCATACGGTGGGAAATGTAGATCATGCCGATGCCTTTTTCCTTCAGATCGTACATGATGCGGAACAGTTCCTCGATTTCCGCCTGGGTCAGAGCCGCGGTGGGTTCATCCAGAATCAGCAGCCTGCAGTCTCTGGAAACAGCCTTGGCGATTTCCACCATCTGCTGTCTGCCGACGGTCAGATTGCCGAGTGTTGTCTGGGGATCGATCTTAATGCCGATGTGATCAAAAAGCTTTTGGGTTTCCTTTACCATTTCGGCATCTTTTATGAGCAGATTTCCCGACATACGTTCTCTGCCGATGAAAATATTCTGTGCAACCGTCAGATGATTCATCATATTCAGTTCCTGATGGATCATACTGATACCGGCGTGCTGGGCTTCGCCGATGTTTTTCACGGTATAGGGAGAACCGAGATAGGTCATCTCACCGCCGTCAGCCTGGTAGATACCGGTCAGAACCTTCATCAGGGTGGATTTTCCGGCGCCGTTTTCACCGACGAGCGCGTGTATTTCGCCGCAGCGCAGATCGAAATGAACATTTTTCAGAGCATGTACGCCATGAAACCGTTTTTCGATGCCGTTCATTTCCAACAGCAAATCCTGCATTAAAGTAATCACCCCTTTTTATCTTTCTCTGAATATTGTACCCTTTTCCCGTGAATCTTTCAATAGTATAAAACACAAAAATATTCACAAAAAAACACACAATATCCAAGGGGCTCCTATTGCAAAAACAGGGGCTGTATGGTATAATTAAGGGGTGAAAATGGATATCATACTGGAAAAAATGTCATTTTTAGTTATCTTTTTGCGGAATTTGTGTGCTAAAATTGACAATTTACGAAAAAGCAAAAAATAACATAAAAATTAGGCGAAACGCACAAAAAGCGAAAGGTGGTTTTGGGGAAAATGATGGGTCAGAAAGACGAAAATATCCGTCTGGATGTAAGAAATACTGCCGAATCACGGGTGGAAGCGGTAAAACTGGATACAAAATGTCTGTATGCGGGGAAGCTGGAGAGAGTCCGTCAGTGGCAGGAGAACCCCCACGGGCATCCGTTCTGTGAAATTCTGTTCGTTTTGTCCGGCTCCGGCATAACGACAATAGACGGAAAGACCTACAATATAACAAAAGGGGATATTATCGTGTACAACCCCTATACGGTTCACTGGGAAGCCACAGCGGACAATGCGGGGATTGAAATGGCCTTTTTCGGCATCACCAATTTTCAGGCGGCGAACCTGCCTACCGATTATCTGATCGCGGAGGGCGCTTCACCTGTACTGCACACGAAAAAACAGGAAAACCGGTTTGCATTCTATTTCCGTTCCCTTGTGGAAGAGATTTCCGGGGAGCAGCAGTACGGGGAACTGATGGCGAAATACTGGGCACGGCTGATTCTGATCAGTATCTTACGTCTGGCAAATATATCGGAAGCCAAATTTGTAACCAATGCCATATTCACGAAAATCCACCAGTATCTGACGAACCACTACACAGAGATCGAGTCCATGGATCAGGTGTGCGAGGTGCTGGGGGTCAGTAAATACTATCTTTCCCATGTATTCAAAAACTATATGGGAGTACCGCCCATGCAGTACGTGACATCCCAGCGGATGGCGTATGCGAAGAAACTGCTGTGCGAGACGGATCTGTCAGCTTCTGCGATCGGGGAACAATGCGGATACAAGGATCACTCGCTGTTCTTCAAAACTTTCAAAAAAGTAGTGGGCGTGACGCCCATGATATTCCGGGAAAAAGCCAACCGTTCCTGGATGAATTCAAAGGAAGAACTGGAGGAAATGCGAAAAAAGCAGTAAGGTACGGACGGTAAAAAATCCGGCGGAAAATCATCGGATAATATTGCATAAAGAAGGAATGTCTGCTATAATATACGTATACAGGATTAAAAAACGACAGAATACAATACCGCAGGGCATGTATCTGTAAGACGGAGCGGGAGGGAATTCTCATAAAAAAAGAATCTTTGGAACTTGCGAAAAATGTATACCGGATCGAACAGGAATGTATCCGGGAAATGGAAGATTATTTTGATGAAACTGCCTTTGCCAAAGCGGTGGAGCTTCTGAAAAATGCTCCCAGAATCGGTACCAGCGGCTGCGGCCATTCCGGTATCATCTGCCAGCATCTGGCCCATCTTCTGTGCTGCATCGAACAGCCCGCACGGTTCATTTCCCCGGCGGAAGCGGTGCACGGTGCCAGCGGTTTCCTGCAGCAGGGTGACGCCATGGTACTGGCATCCCGGGGCGGCAAAACGAAGGAACTGATCCCCATTGCGGAGATCTGCCGTAAAAAAGGCGTTGCCGTGATCGTAGTCACCGAGAATATGGATTCGGTACTGGCTGAAATGGCCGATGTGGTTCTGAAACAGCATGTAAACCGGGAAACCGACAAATACAATGCCCAGGGGACTACCTCCACCACGGCTCTGTGTGTACTTTTCCACACCCTGACCACGGCGCTGATGGAGGAGACGGATTTTCAGAACGAACAGTTTGCTCTGATCCATCCGGGCGGAGCTGTGGGCGAACGACTGAACGGCGAAAAAGCATAAGCTATATTCAAAATAGGAAGAAAATTTATCAAAATACAACTTTTCGGAGGAAAATCAAAATGGAATTCAAAGTATTTCAGAAGGAACTCGAACTGCAGTCCAGAGGCTGGATTCCCACCTTCCATGACGTATCCAAGGAAGTAATCGAAATCGTAGAAGCATCCGGCATCAAGAACGGCACCGTGTGCATCGCATCCCACCACACCACCTGTTCCGTAATCATTCAGGAATGTTCCCATGATATCGACTCTTTTGACTTGGAATACCTGCAGCATGACCTGCTGGACATCATGCGCAAGATGATTCCCGACTATGTGGATGAAGGCGACTACCGTCATCCCGGTCCGATCCATGCCCAGTTCGGCCGTTACGTAAACGAACCCGGTGACTTCACTTCCATGAACACCGACGGTCATCTCCGCTCCTCTTTCTTCGGCAGAAGCGAAACCATGACCATCAAGGACGGTGTTCTGGACGGCGGTGAATTCGCACACATCTACTTTGTTGACTGGGACCACGTACGTGCCCGCCGCCGCCAGCTGAACGTAACCGTTATGGGTACCACCGAAGATGTAGGCGACAGAAAGTGGAACAACGGCGAAGTCATCAATACCCTGCGCAAGTACACCGACGAAGAAAAGGCGTTTGACGTACACTATACCCTGCAGCAGAAGAGATAACCGATACAAATTTAATTACATAGAAAGGTTACGGATGCCAAAATCCAATTTCGGTTGGGTTTTGGCAGTCGTACTGTGAGGATATGGAAAAGATTCGTACTCCCTATTTTGAAATTGGTACCAAGAACTATGTGTGGGGCGACAAGCTTCTGGAATATGCGATTGCAGCGGACAAAGCGGCAGAAAAGTATGATATTGATGTACTGTTCATCTGTCCCGCGCTGGAAGTAAGACGCGTTGCGGAAAACACGAAGAACCTGAAGGTGTTCGTTACCTATATGGATACCCTTCGTCCCGGACGCGGCTGTGCGGATATTCTGCCCGAAGGTGTGAAAGATGCCGGTGCTGTCGGCGTAATGATCAACCATTGTGAAAAGCCCATGAGCCTGCCCCAGATGAAGAAGACCATCGACAGAGCGAGAGAACTGGATATGATGGTGTTCGCCTGTGCCGATACCCTGGACGAAGCAAAGGCCATCGCCCAGCTCCATCCCGACATCATCAATCCCGAACCCTCCGAGATCATCGGCGGCGGCAAGGGTGCCAGTCCCATGGCCTACGTTATGGATTCCATCAGAGCAATCAAGGAAGTGGATCCCTCCATCATGGTGGAACAGGCTGCCGGCATTACCTGCGGTCAGGAAGTATACGACTTCATCATGGCCGGTTCCGAAGCAGCCGGTGCTGCATCCGGTATCATGAACGCCGCAGACCCCATCGCCATGATCGACGAAATGATCGCGGCAACCCGCCGTGCGGCTGACGATCTGAAAAAGAGAGAGGAAGAAGCAAAATGATCTACAAGGAAAAATTCAAGGTACAGTCCAATGATAAGATGTGTACCTTCCATAATGTAACCGCCGAAGCCAAGGAAGCCCTGAAAAAGTCCGGCATCCAAAACGGTATTCTGGTGGTTTATTCCCACCACACCACCTGCGGCGTTATCACGCAGGAATGTGCATTCGATATGTCCATGACAGGTCTGGAAACCCTCCAGCAGGACCTGATCGAAGTATTCGAAAACATAGTTCCCACCCAGCGCAAGGAAGGTATGTACCTCCATCCCGGTCCGAAGGCGCTGAAGTTTGCCGAAGAACATGACGAAGACGCCAGAGGCTGTCACAACACAGACGCCCATCTGCGCTCCTCCATCATCGGCAGAAGTGAGACCATCGTAATCGACGACGGCGAACTGGATCTGGGCGAATTCGGTTTCATTTATTTCATCGACTTCGACACCACCCGTGCCCGTCAGCGTACCGTGCAGATCATGATCATCGGCGAATAAGGGACACCTGCCGAGAAGGAGAAAAGTATGAAAATCGGATTATTGCCTCTTTATGTGAAGCTGTATGACGATGTGGCCTCGGATATCCGTCCGAGACTGAATGCATTTTACGAAAAAATTGCAGTATGTTTTGAAAAACGCGGTATTGAAGTGGTACGTTCCCCCTTCTGCCGCCTGAGACCCGAATTTCACGATGCCGTATCCCTTTTCGAAAGAGAAGAAGCGGATGCCATCGTTACCCTGCACATGGCATACTCTCCGTCCCTGGAAAGCATCGAAGCCCTGTGCGATACAACCCTGCCCTTAATCGTTCTGGATACCACGGAAACCCTGGAATTCACAAACGAACAGGATCCGGAAGAGCTGATGTACTGCCACGGTATCCACGGTGTTATGGATATGTGCAGTATGCTGACCCAGAGAGGGGTTGCGTATACCATCGCCGCCGGTCATTGGGAGGATTCTGACGTGATCGAACGTGTATGCGGATATGTACGTGCCGCCGCCGCCGCAAAAGCCCTGCGCAGATCCCGTGTGGGTCTGGTGGGCGAATCCTTTGCCGGTATGGGAGACTTCCGTGTGGCCTACAGTGAACTGGCGGAACGCTTCGGCATCCGTGTGTTCAAGCCCTCCACAGCGGATCTGCGCGGATACTACGACGGCCTGACCGAAGAGGAAGTGGAAGCGGAAAAAGTCGCCAACCGCGCCCTGTATGACTTCAGCGACAATATAATCGAAAAGGAATATACGGAATCCGTCCGTTCCTGCCTTGCCCTGCGGAAATATGTGGAAAACAATGCCCTGACCGCGTTTTCCGTCAATTTCATGCGTATCGGTCCAAACGACGCCGGTATCACCTCCATGCCTTTCCTGGAATGCTGCAAATCCATGCAGAAGGGCATCGGCTATGCGGGTGAAGGGGACGTAATGACCGCCGCATTTACCGGAGCACTGCTGGCCGGATATAAGGATACCACTTTCGTGGAAATCTTCTGTCCCGACTGGAAGAACGATCTGATCTTCCTGAGCCACATGGGTGAAGTAAACTACGGAATCGCCGATACCAAGCCTATGATCTGCCGTGCCGGACGCAAATATGCCGCTGAGGATGAATATCCCTATGCTGGTTACGCACGCATGAAGGGCGGCAAGGGTGTATATGTGAACATCAGCCGTGCGCGGGATGATTACCGCCTGTTTGTGGCACCTGCGGAAATGCAGTCCTATGACAGCGATACCTTTACCGGCGCCATTCGTGGGTGGATGAAACCCGAAAATTACACAACCGCCGAATTCCTGGAAGAGCACAGCCGCTGGGGCGCAACCCACCACAGTATTTTTGTGTACGGCGCAACTGCGGAAGAAATGGAATACTTCGGTAAACTTCTGCAGCTGGAAACCGTGATTCTGTAAGGGGATGCGGATATGACAGCTGAAAAGAATTTTATCATCGGCCTTGATATAGGTACTTCCTCCGTCAAAGGAATACTCATTGCCGCCGACGGCAGTGAACGGTATACGGGACGGATGCCTTTTACCTACACCTGCCCGGGCAACGGCGGTGTGGAGATCCCTGCAGAGGATTATCTGAAGGCCTGCTTTGCTCTGCTTGGCGAATTGGCCTCCAAACTGCCTGCCGGTGCCGTACTGGCCGGTGTATCTGCAGCATCCGCCAGCGGAAATCTGCTGCTGCTGGATGAAAACAATGTTCCTGTCACGCCGATTTACAACTGGCAGGACAAGCGTGTCACCGATGAAACGGACAGAATTCTGCCCGGACTGGATACGGATGCCTATTTCCGTTCTACCGGCTGGGCATTCGACAAAAAGACCTTCCCGCTGGCCATGCTCTGCTGGTATAAACAGCATCATCCGGAAATTCTGTCTGACTGCGGAAAGGTGTGTATGAGTACGGAGTATCTGTACTACCGCCTGACAGGGAAGTGGGGCATCGGCACCTCCGCCGGCACGCCCTTCTATCTGATCGATCAGGTGAGCGGTACATATAATCAGAAAATACTGGATGTACTGGGTATTTCCGAAGATAAACTGCCGCCGGTAATGAAAACGGGCAGTATCCTCGGTACGGTTACGGCAGAAGCAGCATCCCTCTGCGGACTTCCCGCGGGAACACCGATCCTTCTCGGTACCTTCGATCATCCCAGCGCGGCCAGAGGTGTCGGTATCTGCAAAGAAGGCCAGCTCCTGCTTTCCTGCGGCACATCCTGGGTGGGATTCTATCCCGTACAGAGCCGGGAAAAGGCTGTGGCGGCCAAAATGCTGATCGACCCCTTCCTGTCGGATAACGGCGGCCCCTGGGGTGGTATGGTTTCCCTTGCCTCCCTGTCCGGCCAGATCGAATCCTTTACCAGAGCCTACGTGGATAACAGCGATACCTGGTACCGTTCTCTGGTGGAAGAATCGGCGAAAAGTGAAACCGGTGCCGGCGGACTGACAATCAACCTTCTGGCAGAACCCGACGAAGCACGGATCGGTCAGTTTGAAAAACGCCATATTGCCAGAGCCATTATGGAAAATACTGTAAATATGCTGGCATCCCGTATGGCGGAGATTGCAGAGGCCGGTATTGCGTGTGAAGAAGCGGTCATGGTCGGCGGCCCTTCCGAATCCCCTCTGTGGGCGGAGCTGATTGCCGAAAAGACCGGGATGCGCGTAAAGGTAATGCACGGGGCTTATGCCGGTGCTGTAGGAGCGGCTGTTCTTGCCGGGATCGGACTTGGACTGTATCCCGATGGAGAAAGTGCTTGCGCCGCTTTGGGTGACTGAAGGATATATGAGGTGAAAGATGTATAATCTGGTGATAAACGAATACGACAGACAGGTGTATGAAAAGGAATTCCGGAATTTCCTCCCCGAAACCTTTATTGACCTGCATACCCATATCTGGAAGAATACCTTCACACCCCAGGGCGATTCCAACGGCGGTGCAACATGGACCAAGCTGGTGGCGGACGAGATGACGGCGGAGAATTTGCTGGAATCTTACAGACGTCTGTTCCCGGAAAACCATGTGACGCCCCTGGTATTCGGCGGTGTGGATCATGCGGTGGACGAGTGTAATGCGTACGTGTACGAATCGTCAAAGAAATACGGTTTTCCGATCCTGACCCGTACGGATTATGCCATGACGGCGGAGGAACTGGAAGACGAAATACGGCGCAATCATTCGCTGGGTCTGAAGCCCTACCTGACCAACTGCCCGCCCTATATTCCGCCGAAGGAACTGCGTATTTACGATTTCCTGCCCCACGAGCATCTGGAAGCGGCGAACCGCAACGGCTGGATGATCATGCTGCATATCGCCCGTTCCGCAAGACTGCGGGATGCGGTGAACATTGCACAGCTGATGGAGATCGAAGAACGGTATCCCAATATAAAGCTGGTTGTGGCTCATATCGGACGTGCCTATTCCCGACAGGACATCGGCGACGCCTTTGAGGTGCTGAAGAATACGAAAAATATGCTGTTCGATTTCACGGCAAATGTCTGTGACGATGCGATCATCGAATGTATTCGTGCGGTCGGTACGGAAAGGCTGATGTTCGGCTCCGACCTGCCGATTTCCATCATGCGTATGTACCGCGTGACGGACGAAACCGGCTGGTATAAGAATGTAGTGCCGCGGGGACTGTACGGAGATGTTTCCGGGGATGCGCATATGCAGGAAAGCGATGAGAGGGACATCACGCTGATGATCTACGAGCAGATCCGTGCCTTCAAGCGCTGTGCGATGCAGCTGCATCTGACGGATACCCAGATCGAGCAGATCATGTACACCAATGCGAAGAAGCTGCTGGCGGATACCGAAAAGGATCTGTACGGCTGCTGATAAATGAACAGTATCAAAGGGTGAATCTTCGGGTTCACCCTTTTTGACGAAAAATGCGGTATACCTTTTGGTAAGGTATACCGCAAATATAGCAGTATTTATTTCAGGAAAGTATCAAAAAGCCCGCGTACGATCTTTTTGCCGATCTCTCTGCCGATGGTGTTCGCTGTGCTGTTGACGGCTTTCTGGAAAACGGAGGTCTTTTTTCTGCCGGAGGTTTTTCTGGCACTCTTTTCTTTTTCCTTTTTCGCCTTTTCCTTTTCTTTTTCCTCGGCTTCCTTGGCCTTAGCCGCTTCCTCTTCCGCTTCTTCCCGTTCTTTGGTGATCACTTCATAAGCGGATTCTCTGTCTTCTTCCCCCGCATACTTGTCACGCAGGGCACTTGCCAGAACCACACTCTGCAGCAGAATCGGATCCGCAGCCTTCATACTGCTCTTCGGCGGCAGAATATTGGCCTTCTGCACAATGGAAGGAATACCGTCAGGATCCAGAACGGAAACCAGCGCTTCACCGACCCCCAGCGCCTGAATGGCATCTGCTGTATCGAATGCTTCGTTTACACGGAAGGATTTTGCGGCGGCGTTCAGTGCTTTCTGATCGTTGGGTGTGTAGGCTCTCAGGGCGTGCTGTACCCGGTTGCCGATCTGGCCGAGAACGCTTTCGGGAATATCGGTGGGATTCTGGGTGATGAACCATACGCTGACACCCTTGGAACGGATCAGACGTACAACCTGTTCCACCTTGTCCACAAGCGCCTTCGGGGCATCGTCAAACAGCAGATGGGCTTCATCGAAGAAGAAGGCCAGCTTGGGCTTTTCAAGATCTCCCGCTTCCGGGAACATTTCGTAAATTTCGGAGAGCATCCAGAGCAAGAATGTGCCGTACAGCAGCGGATGCTGGAACAGGGTGGAACATTCCAGAATATTCATCATCCCCCGTCCGTTTTCGTCCCAATCCAGCCAGTCGGACAGATCCAGAGAAGGCTCGCCGAAGAAAATCTCTCCGCCTTCATCCTCAAGGGTGAGCAGGGCACGCTGGATGGCACCGATGGTCTGGGTGGAAATATTGCCGTAGGTCAGCTTGTATTCCTTGGCATTGTCGCCGACAAACTGTACCATGGCACGCAGGTCCTTCAGATCAATCAGCAGCAGTTCTTTTTCGTCCGCTACTCTGAAAACGATCCGGAGAACGCCGGTCTGTGTATCATTCAGCCCCAGCAGTCTGGCAAGCAGTTCGGGACCCATTTCGGAAATGGTGGTACGTACCGGCAGTCCCTGTTTGCCGTAAACATCCCAGAACTGTACAGGATAGGATGTATAGGAAAAATCGGTCAGACCCATGGTGTCGATACTGCGGCGGATGTGCTTGTTCTCCGTACCGGGAGTTGCCATACCGGAAAGGTCGCCTTTGATATCCGCAATAAACGTGGGTACGCCCATATCTGAAAAGGATTCCGCAAGTACCTTCAGCGTAACCGTTTTACCCGTACCGGTAGCACCCGCAATCAGTCCGTGACGGTTTGCCATGGAAGGTTCCAGAAATACTTTCTCCTCACCGGTTGCCAGCCAGATTTTATGGGTATCTTTCATATACATACTGCTTTCCTCCAAGGTGTTTCATGATTATATTTATTATAGCAGATTTTCTCCCGTTTGTCATCCGAAATTATAAAAAACTTTGTGGCATATCACTTTTTCTCCCCGTATCCGGCAGAAAAATACCATGCCGTGTCATCTGAGAACCTGATTTTCATCCGCATACCCTCGAAAACTCTTGCAAACCGCTTTGGAATGTGGTATACTATAGTGACAGCACAACAAGCAGGTCTCTGTACCTCAGTAGGATAGAGGGTTCGCCTCCTAAGCGTTAAGCCGTTCAAGTCCAAATCTTGTATATTTGCTGCATATATATTCAAAAAGTGAATAAGTCTCCGTACCTCAGTAGGATAGAGGGTCTGCCTCCTAAGCAGGACGTCGGCGGTTCGAGCCCGCCCGGGGACGCCATTTTGTGCCGATTTCGTAAGATTTCGGCACTTTTTTATGTTTCTTGGCTATTTATTTACATTTCATGGAAATCTTATTGTACCAGGCATAATCTGTATGCAGTATGTATATTTGCTAATTGGACTTGAACGGTTTTTAGGGGCTTGCTAAGAATTTCGATTACTTTGCTAATAGATTCTTAGCAGGAGGCGTTTGATCCGTTTGCTATCAATGCCGCCAGCGTGTTTGCAAGTTCAGGATTCTTCTGGAGTTGATCGATTAAAGCTGCAAGATCTAACGTCTGCTGTTTGGGTTCTTCAGGCGGTTTTACCTCACGGAGATCACGAGTACCGTAAAATGCAGCTTCAAATTTCTGAGCATTTACCTTACGGTCTTCATCGAGAATGTGAGCGTAAATGTCTGTGATCATATCAAGCTGTGCATGACCGGTATCGCCTTGTGTTGCTTTCAAGTCTCCATGATTGAGCTTGAGTTTATATGTCGTACTTGAGTGTCTGAGTGAATGAAAAACGACATTGGGAAGTTTCGCTTTTTCTTTCAGCTTTTCGAACTCCTTGGCAATAATGCGGTTTTCACATGGCCTTCCGTTCGGCAAAGCGATAACCAGATTGTTATCTTGATATTCATCACCAAGATATGCCTTCAGCTCATTCTGAGCCGTCTGCCACTCTTTCATGATGTAAGCAAGTGTTTTGGGTAACCATACTTTACGGACACTGGATTCGGTCTTGGGAGTTTTAAGAACAACACGGGTGCTTGTATTCGGCATAAGAGGAACGAATACCTTGATAATACTCTTCTCTCCAAGTGCTTTCAATGCCCGCATTGATACACGTTCCAACTCCTTATCCACATAGATCCATGCATTATCATTTGCGATATCTTCATCAGTAATGTGAACATTATCCCAGGTCAATCCGAGGATCTCACCAATGCGAAGTGAACAAGCGAAAGACAAATTCATTGCAATGTACAGTTTGCTGTCATCACATTCATTGAGTGCCTTCATGATTGTTTCTGCATCCCAGATGTCACGCTTGGTATATGTAGTTTTGGGGCAAAGTGTGTGTTCAAAAGGATTTTTACTGAGAAGTTCCCACCGTACTGCTTGACCAAAAGCACACTTCATCAGCTTGATGATCTTTTCGATTGTTTTATCGGTTACCATTTTTCCATCTTTGTTCGGTTTCAACGGTGTCCCGACAGCAGGTGTTTTCTGTAGTGTTTGAACAAATTTGTCTGTTGTTCGAGTAGTGATGCTCTGAATCTTCAGATCTCCGATCAAGGGGTTAATGTAGTTTTCGATCAGGGCAGTACATCCGTCATACATGGATACTCCCCATTTTTGCTCACCGTACATGGTAACGAAATCATACATGAACTCTTTGACAGTCTGATCATTCGGTGGAATGAAAGTACCTTTGTGCAGATCATTTTCCACCTCAGCTTTACGCTTCAGTGCATCTTGGTAGTTGTGGCAAGTTTCCCATTTCTGTTTAACTTCGCCGTGCTCATCAGTGAAATTATAAACCACCGAATATGCTTTTTTGCGTTTGATAATTGATGCCATTTCAATTCTCCTTCATAAATGCATTAGAATTCCTGGCGATCCAACCATTCATCGAAGGATTGTTTTGATATGCGAATTGCAGAACCTATACGAACAATTTTGAAATGTCCTTCCTTCACCAAAGCATACGCGGTAGTTCGTCCAATGTTAAGAAGCTTGGCAATTTCTTCAACAGTATATGTACGCTTGGAATCTGCATTAGTGCTCTGTGTTTTTGTGATCATGCTGATACCTCCTTTGGGACACAGCGCACTCGCATAATAATTATACCACTGCATCCCACATCTGTCTATAACTTTTTTGAATTGACAATCAAATACTATTTTCGGATAGATATAACGCCAACATCACAGCCCATTTCCTGCGCTCTGGCTTTCGACCGCGTATATGGTGTATTACGCCTTGCGGATCCGGACTATGTCCGTATTTCACCTGCAGGCACGCTCGCGGAGGTTGTCCGGTCATGGCATACTATCTGCAGTATCCGTATAACTGCTGTGATGCAGCTATTCAGTTGTCCTTGGGTGTTAACCCTTTTGTCTATTAGAGACTCGGAGCATTATCGGAATCGTAACACTTTTTCAGAACATTTTTATAAAAAGTTTTTACGCATTTCCAAAAGCAGATCATCTGCTCCTGATGAAGATCCTCATCAAACTCATCATTCAGCATGGACATCTTTATGATGAGAGGCTGATACATACGGTAAAGCGTGTTCAGAGCCTTTTCATCGCCTTCTGCTGCCGCTTTTATCAATTCCTTGAATGTCATCACCTTATTCCTCCACAATGTCACGGAGCAGCTTGATTGCCCGTGTATAGCGCATCTTCACGGCTCCTTCCGTCATACCGAGCACTTTGCCGATCTCCTTGAAGGAGTTATCATACAGCACGCGCAGCTTGATGATAGTGATATCCCTTCCGGAAAGTTTTTTCATAGCCTTCCACAAAGAAAGATTTTCCAGCATATCCATGTTAAAAGAAAAAAGCGTGTCCAGCATATCACCGGAGTCGGTGACGGTTAAATCATCGGCTTCATCATACACTGTCTCACGCTCTTCACGGATCATTTTCTTGGTGTAGTATGTACTGCAGGTATTCTTCAGGGCTTCCTGAACATAGGCAGTAAAGCGATTTTGTATCTCTCTGTCTTCCGAGAGATTTTGAAATTCCTTTCTGTTCATTACATCCTCCTTGAGATTCGTTGATACCTATCGAACGAACACAAGGAGGCGGTGCTCTGGCACCATTTGATTTCATCCTAAAAGTCAGAAAACCGCAAAGGAACGGTCCTATGTCAGACTCAAATTGCTGAGAAGACATAGGAATTCCTTCACGGTTTTCCATAATCAGAGTATTTTCAGCCCATCCCGGGGGGATATAGTGGTTATGCCAGAACTTTTTGGGCTTTCTTAGAACAACATAGAGGTTATACGGTATAAATATCACATCCTTTCTTTTCTTGTGTGTATATATATGATACACTATGATTATGAAATTAACTGTCATAATCCGTTGTCGATTTCCTTTTATTTCCCGACGTAAAACTGCAGAAAAAAAGCAAATCCTCTGATATTAGACGAAATACCAGAGGATTTGCCTTATTTCTTTCTGAAACCGTTCAGTGTCTCAGCAATGGAGCCGAAGTCGAATTCCTGATCGGATTGGTCGGATATGGTCTCTTCTTCCCGAATTACTGTGATCGGTGTTTGGGTTGTATCAGCCAGCATCTCACTGATTATCTCTCGGCACATGGAGCGTATCTCTTCTTTATCCGGCACGATTGCCTTCATTTGAGATTTATCATCCATAACATAGTGGACAATGGCATTGACAATAAACTGTGATTTGTGGCGTCCCTGTGCATTGATTGCATTGATTGCCGTCATGTGCATCGGATCATTTGGATTCAGGTTGATATTGAATCGGTAATCTGCTTTCTTCTCCATATTTATTTCCGGTGATCCGCACGGTACAACAGATCATATCCTTTCTCATTGGCGGCTATGTCGTCAATAATGATGCAGCCGGAGACTTTACCGGAGGATTCAATATATTTGCGCAGAAGGATTGAACCGCCGCCGATAAAGATTGTTTTGCCTACCCGAAGATCGATCAGACGCTCTCTGAGCTTGCCGAAGAGCTGATCCACAAAAGATGCAGCCATCCTGTCAACCAGGTGTACGATTTCATTCGGGAAGCTGTGCTTCTCTCCCTTGATGATGGAATCGATATCCGATTCGTCAATGAGCAGATCGAAGTCAGCGCTAACTTTGGACTTGATCGCATTGTACAGCAGGATCACTCCATGCTCCAATGAATCACATACCGAAAGATCTGCATTGCCTTTCTTGAGGAGCAGATAATCTGCGGTGAATCCGCCGATATCAACCACAAATGCTCGTGGGAGATCCCGGATCATGCCGTACACCGTCATTGCAGCGGCATACGCCTGCGGATATGAACTTACCTCGGAGATGTAAATGGAGTACGGTTTGTCCCTGAATGTGAATGAGAGCGGCTTATGCGGTCCCATGAAATACGATTCATACTTTTCGTAAAGTCCGGAATAATGGGACGGCGGCAGACCTACATTCAGTTTGATATCCAACGTACCGTTGTTCGTGTATTTACCCGCTGCTTCGATTTCGTATGCAATAGCGAAAAGCGTAAGGATGAAGAACCGGTGATCCTTCGTTTTGTCACGCATATACGGGATGCGTTCTTCGGAAAGCGCATAATACTTTCCGTTATAGCACAGAACATCTTCGCCAAATGCTGGCCTGCTATCGCTCTCGTAGAGTCCGGATGTAAATGTACGGTTGAGGGTTTTGATTTGTTTGTTGCCGTGGTCTATGGAAATGATCATTTGAGTTACCTCCAGATTTGAGTTTGTTATATATACGTTTTAATTGTGTTGTTTGCACCAAAAAAGACGCAGTTTTTTCAAACCACGTCTTCATGTTCTATATTTTATTCCGAGGCAATCAAATTGCGGAACACTTGTCGATGTAATCCTCAAATTTCTTGCGTTTAATTTGAGGTCGTGAACCATTCCATAAAATAAAGTCAGCATCCGGCTGTTCACTTATCATTCTGCGCAGTTTATTTTCACCGATACGAAAGATCACGGCAGCTTCTTCCACAGACAGTGTAATTTTCTCCCAGATCGGTATATCTCTTTCTGATCTGACCAGTTTCACCTTATTATGATTTTCGGAAATTACCGATGCTCCTGCTATAGCTCCAACTGTAGGTTGGATATTGGTAAATGCTAAACCTTTTTCATCGTAAAAGTATCTGTCAAACTTGAAACCAAGGTTTCTGTTCAATAATGCCAATGATAAACCCATACTGATATCGCGTGTATGATTCTCATCATCCGGAAAAATTGCATAGTCATCGACAAATGGTACTCCGGCTGTTTGGCACAGAATCTGTACTTCCTCTTTGTGCAGACTACGCTCTTGAATCCTTGTATACCAATAGCTGCAATCCTGCCAGGTTACACAACAAGTCAACTTTTTGTTCAGAGCCGCAGAAATTACCTCTGACATGATTTTTGATGCTTCCTTCCATGAAAGCATACAACTTACAGAATACTCCATAACCATTCTCCAATCCTAATTTATTTCTATCCTGCTTATACGTTAATGCAACGCACGGTGCGGGATTTACCGTTTGAATACATAGCCGTATAACTGCATATTGTTATCTTGATTTTTGAAAAGCTATGATTTATTCCATGATGTCATTTATGGTGCAGCCAAGGACTTTGGCTATTGCAGCGAGATGATTATACTGCGCCTTACCGATATCGGCTTTCCGCTGCTCGTATAGCTGTATCGACCGAATCGAAATATCGGCAGCTTTGGCAAGCTGGGATTGAGATAAGCCACATTTCTTTCTCTGCACAGCAAGATTGGTTTCGTGACCGCTGTTCATCATGCGATCGAACACATCCGCAGCTTTGCTCGGATCCGCTTCATGCAGAACACCGTACACATTACGGAGATCATTGTAGGAAATGCGCCTGCAGATTGTTTCAAAGGATTTACCGGAATGCCACTGGTAATACGCCAGAATCCAACCGATCCAGTATTCCGGCGGATAGTCCACATACGGAAGTTCATGAATATCACCGCACTGCTTTCCGCAGATTTCGAGTACAAGCCGTGCAAATTCAACCCCGGACATCCCGGAAACATATTTCACATTGCCTTTGCCAAATTCACCGGCAAGACCGCTGATGATGAAGAGATTCAGAAACTCCTGTCCATCCATTCCACAGAACAGAACTGCATATTCGACAGCGTTTCCAAGTGTCTCCATCGCATCATCAAGATACATTTCATCGTAAGCGTGGATCATCGTTTTTCACCTGCTGACTGATAATATCGCGCACAAACAGATCGTTGATCGTTACAGAGAAATCCTCGCCATGATTATCGAGATACGCTCGCCTTGCACGTTCATCCCGTTCCATCCGGCGATTATGATAGATACTGCCGTCTGCGATTTCGTATTTCATAAACTGAATTCGTTCAAATGCCTTGGGACTCATCAGAACAATCTGTTCGCCCAGTTCACCGAGCTTCATTGCCCGTGTAAGCTGACCGACAGAAATGGTGTTGTTCAGGAAGTCTTTGGCGTATGTGAAGTAGGAGTCATCGGCTCTGTAGCCCCAAATAACATCGTATCCGGTTGTGTCCGGCAGGAATCCGTCCAGCAGGTATTTGCTTGCCTGCCGTGCAATCGGGGATCGCTTCGGAAATATACGATTCTGAAGAAGAATGGCAATCCAGTTCAGAATGGAATATCCGTCCCGGTTCAGATACATGACATTCAAGCCGGTCATATCGAATTCATATTGATTGGCAAATCCGTCCTGCACCGTAGGACAAGCCCATTCCTTTGCCAGTTCAAGAGATTCGGTACAGTAAAACCCCTTACCGTAATCATTGTTTTCAGATCCTTTCCCGTAAACCGGTACTTCTACTATTTCGGTTGAACCGTGGTAAATAATCATATTGATATAACACCTCAATCTATATCATTTTATTGATATACCAACATTATATCATCTTATTGATACAATATCAATACTTTTGCTGGAAATTCATAAAACTATTACAAAATGAGAAGTGCCGTATTCCAAAAACGAAATACGGCACCAATGCGAGTTATTATTTCAGAAGTTCTTTCATCGCCTGCATTACATCAACCAGCTCCACCGAAAAGCGAAACCAGTCGTCAATGAGGATGTTGATGCTGTCTGTATCCAGGAAACGGGCATCTTCCAGTTCAAAATACTCGAAGTATTCGCCGTCCATTTGATCATAAGGCAGACAAAGGATACCATCACTGCAAAGGACAAGATATAATCCGTTGTGCTTGTCATCGCTGTAAGGATAATGCCAATACAATGGATTTTGGTATTTGTCCGTGTATGCTTCACAGAAATCATTCAGAGAAGTAAATGTGGCTCCCCACTCGTTGAGGTACTCCTTCAGCTCTGAGCTGCTTTTCAGTTCGGCAATAT
>SVTO01000064.1 GCA_015063745.1 Oscillospiraceae bacterium
GTATTGAGCATATCTGTTCCTCTGATAAGTGGCAGTGTGGTAACTTCATTTTATCAGATTTTTCAGATATGCTCAACCTTTTTTTGCTGGGCATCTTATCTGACCCCAACTTTTATTATAGAGCCAATTTATTATAATCCTTTTACCCGGAAAAATCAATATCCCCAAAAACAAATTATTTAAGGGCATTACCGTCCATCCGAAACAAAAAGCCCATCATTTCTGACAGGCTTTTGTATGTGTGATTATTCCGCTGCAGTTTCTGTTTCAGCAGTACCTTCAACCTTTTCCAGTTCAGCGTAGAAGGTTGCGAGTGTCTGCTTGCACAGACCCTTGGTGGGACGGAAGAATGCAGCGTAGTTGTTCATACCTTGGTGAATCGGGTAGGAAGCCAGATAGAACAGACCGCAGAAGCCATCCTTGAAGCCGAAGTAGTTACCCAGTACATCGTATACTACGGTGTCAAAGATCAGCTCTACCATGGCTCTTGCATCCGGGTCGGTAGCATAACGGGTCTTCAGCAGCTTGTTGTAGTAGGTGTCCACTACTTCGTTGCCGCTTTCCCATGCCAGCAGTTCCTGTACAGCACCTACCATCTCGGGATTTTTGATCGTGCCGGGGATCGCCATGGGACCGGAATAATCCTTGGAGTAGTACTGTTCCTGTTCTTCGTCCATCTTCGGGAAGGGAACTACACCCATGGAGAATTCTGTAATGTCAGCAGACTTTTCTACGTCGCTGGCAAAGCCCAGATAGAACAGGGTTGTGCCGTATTCAAAATCTACAATGTTGAAGTTGACAGAACCGGGATGTTCATAGAGACGGTACAGCTTATCCAGTGCGGCATAGCAGTTTTCATTGTTCATGGTCATTTCATACAGGCCGGTTTCCGGGTTTCTGGAACCGATCAGCTGACCTGCACCTGCCAGGAAGGGAGAACTCAAAGATACTTCAGCAATAGCAATACCGTAAACATCGTCTTCGGAAGTATATTCGCCGTCACCGTTTACGTCGTTGCGTACATCAATGGCCATCTGCACCATATTGTCCATGGTCCATGTGCCGTTCTTTACCAGTTCATAAGGATCTGCCAGATTATTGTCCACGATCATATTCTGGTTGAACACAATGGCAGCAGGATTCTGGATTACGTAGTCGGATACGATGTAGTATGTATTCTTACCCATACGCATAGCATCCATCTGTTCGTAATTGTACCAGTCTGCATCCAGAGTCATGTAGGGCAGTGTGTCTACGTTGTACAGCAGATTACCGGTAACAAAGTCCGCTACGTTGGAGATGATGTGGAAATGCAGTTCCTGATAAATGTCATCACCGGCCTTGAACAAAGAACGGTAAACTTCAGGATCCAGGTCATCTTCTTCGTGGGACAGCTTTACATCCAGTGTGCTTTCAACCTTTCTGGCACGGCGGTATACGGCGTCTTTCATGTTGTCGCCGGTAAGCTCGTCGTTCAGATAATAGCTGTAATTGGCGGAACTCACGAAATAACCGATATTGTAGGACGCGCCGTCAAAGGTGGTTCCTTCCGGTACGCCGGAGGGCGTTCTGGTTTCAACGGGATCGGTAGCCGCTTCGGTTTCAGAAGCTTCGGTTTCCTCTCCGCCGGGTGTGGTACCACAGGCAGCAAGAGAGGTCAGCATAGCTGCCATCAACAGAAATGCAATAATTCTCTTCATAGTGATTCTCCTTTAAATATATTTTGGGTTAATATCAGTATAGCATAAAACCAGCCGGGTTTCTATAACAAATCCGTCAGAAAATATAATTATTCCGTCAAAAAATCAAATCTTCCACCCTTTTTAAGCTTTTTAAAAGGTGGGGGGTAAGAATTGCCGTAAAAATCTTCAGAAGGGGGAATCCCTGTCAGTCAGCCTCTGCGAATTTTCTCCAGCGGCGGATGTTGAAGACGAGGAGAATGGTGCCGACACCGGCGATGGCGATCCAGGTACCGATGGTGAAGTACCAGCCGTAGCGTTCGGACAGTGCGCCGAAGCCGTAGGTGGAAATAGCGCTGCCGATGTAGGTGAAGGCGTTCATGATGCCGGAGATGGTGGACACCTTACCGTAGCGGGCGTAGTAGCGGGGCACCCAGGTAATCAGGATCAGGTTGATACCGTGCATGCAGGCGGTGGTGACGGCGATCAGCAGGATGGAGATGAACACGTTTCTGCTGTAGATGGGCAGAAGCAGGGTGGAGCAGATCGTACCGATGGCGAACAGCACCACGGAGCAGGTCATTTCGTTATTGATCTTCCAGAACAGGAATGCCGCTACACGGAAACTGATGATGGCGAAAATCGGCATAATCACACCGGTCAGAATGGACACGGAGGAGGACAGGTCGAAGGTTTCGCAGATCAGGGTGGGCATCCAGGAGTCCAGACCGTCGCGGAGCATACCCTGCAGAACAATGGCAATCAGGATAAAGGTCATACCGGAGATGGCGATGAGCTTGCCCACGGAAATGTGACGGATGTTGTCTTCTGCCGGGGCGGCTTCCTTTTTCTCTTTCGCAGTCTTTGCGGCAGGCTTCCTGTCGAAGTCCTTCGTACCGAAGAGCCATACGCCGGATACCAGCAGGCCGAAGGCACCGCAAACGATGAATACCAGTTCCCAGCCGGACAGGAATACACACAGGGAGGACAGCAGGTAGATCGCGATCGTTGCGCCGGAGCTGCCCATGGAAACGGATATGCAGGCTCTGTTGTAGTTTTCCTTATCCAGATTCTCGGCCATCATGCGTACCAGCGGAGGCCAGAACAGGGACTGCATGAAACCGTTGATGGCCCAGAGTACGGTCATCATAAGAATATTGGGCATGGCGGGCATCAGCAGGTTGCATACGCCGGACAGCACCAGTCCCGCGAAGATCAGCTTGCGGGGCGCAATGTGGTCGCCGAGGATGCCGCTGAAGATCTGGCCCGCGCCGTATGTAAGAAACAGACCGGTATTGACCAGCCCCGCTTCATCCTTGGTCACGTTCAATGCCTGGATGATCTCGGTCATGGCCGCGCCGTAGTTCTTGCGGGTCATGTAACTCGCGAAATATACGATAGTACAGATCGCGATGAAATAGGATGTCTGATTGAGCTTTGCTTTTTTCATGATAGATTCTACCTCGTTGGGTTCTTTTGTGAGAACTAAAGAATATTATACCTTTTTAGAGAATAAAAGTCAATGTGCGGCGGGGCAAGAATTGACAGAATTATTATACTTTTTCCGACATTTTGCACAAACCGGAAACCACCGGGGAATTTTTGTGTCCGAAAGGATGAAAAATCGGGAGCAAAGGACCACATCGCAAAGCTTCGGGGGAAGAAAAACCTTTTTCCGAAAAAGTTTCCCTTCCCCCGAGAACGATCATTTTATTCTTTCCATTTCGATGCCAGACCGAGTAAAATCTCAATCATTGCGCCGAGGACGAATATCAGCCATGTCAGGTGCCAGCCGCCAAGCAGGAAGCTGATCAGGAAATACAGCTCCGTGATGCCCAGCCACATCAGCCCCCTCCATTTGCCGCCCTGCTTCGACAGAGGTTTGCCCTTCAGCCAGGCGGAAACGATGCTGAGCAGGATACTGCCCATTGCGCCGCCCAGAAACATCAGCCAGGTCAGATGCCACCAGCCCGTTGTGAAGCTGACCAGAAAATAAAGAATCACCGTGGCTACCCACATCAGACCTTCCAGATGGCCGTGGATTCCGTTGACCTTCTTCCGCCATGCCCGGCTTTTTGCCTTTTCCGCTTCCGCCTCACGCTCTTCTTCCGTCTTCGGCAGAGCTGCGAGAATCTCACGCATTTTCTCTACGTCCTTCAGCACCGCACGGTATGCCTCCAGCTCGGATTTACCCGATTCCACCATCGTGTCGTATTCCGCTTCCAGTTCGGCCGATGCTTCCGCCATGGCCGCCTGTGCCGCGCTGTGGGTGAACTCGCCGGCCAGCTTATCCATTTCCTGTTTCAGGTGCTTTTTCATGGGTTCATCCTCCGATTTTTCTGTATTTTTTATCCGACCGGTCACTTCTCCGATCCGGAAACGGGATGCGGAGAAAAACCGTACCAGTCCCTCTCCGCATAGTTCATATCATTTTATTCTGCAGTTGTTTCTGTTTCGGCAGGACCTTCCAGAGCGTCTAAAGCTGTGTAGATTCGTTCCAGTTCTGCCTTGCAAAGACCTCTGGCCAGACGGAAGTTTGCCGCATAGTTGTTCTGGCCATAGATGATTACAGAGGATGCCAGATAGAACAGGCCGCAGAAGCCGTCGGAGAAACCGAAGTAGTTGGTGCAGGGGTCATATGTAACGGTATCAAAGATGATCTCCAGCATAGCTCTGGTTTCCGGGTCATTGGCATATCGGGTCTTCAGCAGTTTGTTGTAGTAAGTATCGGTAACCTCATTGTCGCTTTCCCAGGACAGATACTCAATCACCGCACCGACCATCTCGGGATTCTTTATGGTGTTGGGAATGGCTGTCAGATTATGTGTTGCCTGGCTGTAATAACGTTCCTGCGCTTCATCGTACTTGGGATACGGTACTACACCGATGACAAATTCGGAAATATCTGCGGATCGTTCAATAGAAGAGGCATAGCACAGATCGAAGAGAATATTTCCACTGGCAAAATTCACATTTACACCAGTGTAAAGATAGGAACCGGGATTTTCATGCAGGCGGTAAAGTTTATCCAGCCCATCATAGGTTTTTTCGTTGTTCATGGTCATTTCGTATCTGCCGGTTTCCGGGTTGCGGGTACCGGTCAGAATGCCCATGCCGGTGGTAAAGGGACAGTACAGCGAAGCATCTCCTCCGCGGATACCGAATACATCATCCTCGGATTCGTACAGACCGTCACCGTTTCTGTCGTTGCGCACATCGATGGCCATCTGTATCATTTTGTCCACGGTCCAGGTTCCGTTGCTCACCAGGGTGTAGGGATCTTCAAAATTGTTGTCTGTAATCAGATTTCTGTTGAAAACGATTGCGGCCGGCTCCAGGAGGTTGAAGTCGGATGTCAGGAAATATGTATATTTGCCCATACGCATGGCATCGGTCTGTTCTTTGTTGTACCAGTCTGCGTTCAGGTCAATATACGGCATCGTTTCAATCGGTCTCAGATAACCGGTACCGCTGAATTCTTCCACATAGGAAATTCTGTGCAGCTGGATATACTGATATACATCGTCACCGGCTTTATAAAGCTGAATGAATTCGTCATGCTCCACATCACCCTCGTAGCCCAGTTTTACATCCAGCTCGCCTTCGGCTTTCTTCTGACGGCGATAGATCGCATCATTCATATTGTCGCCGGTAAGTTCGTCGGAAAAATATTTGTCCGGACTGCCGAAGAAAAAGCCCATGGTAAAGGATGCACCGTCGAAAGTCGTACCAGCCGGAACATTATGGGGTGTTCTGGTTTCTACATTGGGATCGGCAGTTTCTTCCACTGCCTCCGTTTCCGTGTTTTCAACCGGATCTGTTCCGCAGGAAACCAAAGGCAGAAGCATCGCTGCCGCCAACAGGAACGCTATCAATTTCTTCATTTTGTATTCCTCCGTGTATGTATTTCAGAAACGTACAAGATAAGTATATGGGACCTATGTAAATCGAATATGTTGTTTTTGTAAACAAATTGTGTTCTGACGAAATTCTGATGCAAATGCGCTGTTTTTGCGGAAAAGCAGGTTTTCATGACTCTCACCGTCAAATGCCACACTGCAGGCAAGTTGCAAAAGCAAGGGGAATGCTTTTCTTTCGATAAACATCCCCCGCATAATTCATATCATTTTATTCAGCCGTGGTTTCTGTTTCGGCAGGACCTTCCAGAGCCTCCAGCGCCGTGTAGAGACGCGCCAGATCTGCCTTACAATGACCTTTGGCTACACGGAAGTTTGCCGCATAGTTGTTCTGGCCATAGATGATCGTGGTTGCCGGCATAACAAACAGACCGGAGAAGCCGTCGGAGAAACCGAAGTAATTGGTGCAGGGGTCATACGTTACGGTATCAAAGATGATCTCCAGCATAGCTCTGGTTTCCGGGTCATTGGAGTAACGGGTTTTCAGCAGTTTATTGTAATAAGTATCTCTTACTTCGTTACCGCTTTCCCAGGACAGATACTCAATCACCGCACCGACCATCTCGGGATTCTTTATAGAGTCGGGAATGGCAGACAGACCGCTGGTGGCTTGGCTGTAATAACGTTCCTGCGCTTCATCGTACTTGGGATACGGCAGAATACCGATGACAAATTCGGAAATATCTGCGGATCGTTCAATAGAAGAGGCAAAGCACAGATCGAAGAGAACATTTCCGCTGGCAAAATTCACATTCACACCGCTGTAAATATAGGAACCGGGATTTTCATGCAAACGGTAAAGCTTATCCAGCGCCTCGTAGGTGGTTTCGTTGTTCATGGTCATTTCGTATTTGCCGGTTTCCGGGTTACGGGTACCGGTCAGAATGCCCATGCCGGTGGTGAAAGGAGAATACAGCGAAGCATCTCCTCCGCGGATACCGTATACATCATCCTCGGATTCGTACAGGCCGTCACCGTCTTTATCGTTGCGCACTTCGATGGCCATCTGTACCATCTTGTCCACGGTCCAGGTTCCGTTGCTCACCAGGGTGTAGGGATCTTCAAAATTGTTGTCTGTAATCAGATTTCTGTTGAATATAATCGCTGCCTGATCTGTCAGATTGAAATCGGATGTCAGGAAATATGTATATTTGCCCATACGCATGGCATCGGTCTGTTCCTTGTTGTACCAGTCTGCGTTCAGGTCAATATACGGCATTTTTTCAATCGGTCTCAGATAACCGATCGTGCTGAATTCTTCCAAGTAGGAAATTCTGTGCAGCTGGATATACTGATACACATCGTCCCCGGCTTTATAAAGCTGAACGAATTCGTCATGTTCCACATCATCCATATAACCCAGTTTTACATCCAGCTCGCCTTCGGCTTTCTTCTGACGACGGAATACAGCATCATTCATATTGTCGCCGGTGAATTCATCGGAAAAATATTTCTCCGGATCACCGAATAAAAAGCCCATGGTAAAGGATGCACCGTCGAAAGTCGTACCGGTCGGAACATTATGGGGTGTTCTGGTTTCTACATTGGGATCGGCAGTTTCTTCCGTTGCTTCCGTTTCCGTGCTGTCAATCGGATCTGTTCCGCAGGAAACCATAGCCGTAAACATCGCTGCTGCTAACAATATTGCCAAAAATTTCTTCATCCTATCATCCTCCGTATAGTATTGCGGAAATGTATAGGATAAGTATATAGAGCTTTTGTAAACCAAATATGTTATTTTTGTAAATAAATTGTGTATACGGAAATGTTGACGTAATTCTTCTATTTTCTATGAAAAAACAGGCTTTTACGGAACATCCCCAGGGGAGAAAACGGCTGCACCCGAAATATCCGGAAAATAAAATGCGGGGAAAAACCGTACCAGTCCCTCTCCGCATATAATGCCGATTTTTATTCGCCCAGCGTCTTCAGATACTTTTCGGAATAGCTCTTGTATACTTCCGCATATTCCGCGCTGTCACGCTTCATCACCTTGGAGTAGTCGTGCAGATCCAGCTTGTCCTGGGCCATTTCTACGATACAGCCCGCAATGTTCGAGCAGTGGTCCGCTACTCTGCCGATGTTCGTCAGCAGATCCGACCATACAAAGCCCAGCTCAATGGTGCAGTCCCCCTTCTGCATACGGCGGATGTGTCGGCTGCGCAGCTGGTTCTTCAGGGCATCGATAATCTGCTTCATCGGCTCTGCCTTCATGGCTGTTTCCATGTCATTTTCCATGTACGCCTTGTAGGACAGATCGATCATTTCACGCAGTGCATCGAAGGTCAGCGCCAGTTCCTGCTTGGCAGGCTCGGAGAATGTCAGTCCCTTATCACGCAGTTCTTCTACAGATGCCAGAATATTTACGGAATGGTCGGAGATTCTTTCCAGATCCCCGATCATGTGCAGCAGCTTGGTGGATTCGTGGCTGTCCGTGTCGCTCAGAGAATAGGTGTTCAGCTTTACCAGATAGCTTCCCAGTACGTCTTCGTACTTGTCCGCCAGATCTTCCTTTTTACGTATACCCTGGGCAAGATCCGCATCATATTTGCCGAACAGTTCCAGGGATTCTCTGATCGCTGCGATAGAAATGCGCGCCATATCGCCGGTAACCAGACGGCACTGTTCCAGGGCGATGGACGGGGTCGCCATAAGACGTTCGTCCAGTTCGATCTTGTCTTCCACCACTTCCGCAACCGCCGGTTCGGGAATGAACTTGAAGGACAGCTTTTCCAGCAGATTGGACATGGGCAGAAGCATAGCGGTGCTGAGTACCTTAAAAGCTGTGTTCACAATCGCGATGCCCAGCTCCGTGGCTGTACTGTTCGTAAATGCTGTTATATCGAAGATTGCCTTGGCTGCACAGAACAGCGTCAGAATGACGACGGTGCCGATCACGTTGAACAGAAGATGTACAATGGATGCACGGCGTGCGTTGCGGTTGGTACCGATGGAGGAAAGGAGTGCGGTTACACAGGTGCCTATACCGTTACCCATGATGATCGGGATGGCCGCACCGAAATTGATCTGTCCGGTGGAAGACAGGGCCTGCAGAATACCAACGGATGCGGAAGAGGACTGGATGATCGCTGTCAGAACCGCACCGGCCAGTACGCCGAGGATGGGGTTTTCGAACATGATCAGGATGTTGCGGAACGCTTCCACTTCCTTCAGTCCCGCAACGGCGGCGGACATGGTGTCCATACCGAACATAAGCGTTGCAAATCCGAGCAGGATTGTTCCGGTATCCTTGCGCTTACCGCTGCCGCTCATGTACATGATGATGCCGATGAGGGCAAGTATGGGTGTAAAGGACGAGGGCTTCAGAAGGCTGACAAACAAGTTGCCGCTGTCAATGCCGGACAAACTGAGAATCCACGCGGTAACAGTTGTACCTACGTTGGCGCCCATGATGACATTGATGGCCTGGCGGAGTGTCATGATGCCGGAGTTTACAAAACCGACAACCATAACGGTGGTTGCAGAAGAAGACTGGATAATCGCGGTTACACAAAGACCGGTCATAAATCCGGCAATTTTGCCGCCTGTCAGTTTGCTGAGCAGTGCAGTAAGTCCGTGACCGGCACGCTTTTCCAGCGCAGCACCCATTAAGCTCATACCGAACAGGAAGAGGCAGAGGCCGCCGATCATTTCCAATACATTAAAAAGATCCATACATTTTCGTCCTTATTATTTTTCCAAGATTTCATGGATTCGGAAAGCAAAAAGCCGCTTTTCCACATATATACTATACCACAAAATCCGCTGTTTTGGTAGAGGTTTATCCAAATTTGTCCATAGAAATTTACGGCAGAACGGGGGCGGATTTTTGGCAATGGTGCAGTATGGATTCGTGATATTTCCGGAAATCCGGAATTTTCAGAAAAATGACGAAGGATTTTCGCCGGAAACGGGCGGGGACGGGAAAGATTTTCGCCCGGCGGATTGTATTTTCCGGGGAAACAAGGTATAATATAACACAGTGAGTATACATACGGAGGAAACAATTATGCATGACGAACTGACCAAGGTTGATATACAGAAGATGCAGGATGAAATCGACGAGCGCATGGCATTGAATCCCAAGCTGCGGGACGAGGTTCGCCGCACCCGTGAATTGGGAGACCTGAGTGAGAATGACGAATACCGGTCTGCGAAGCGGGAATGGAACCGGAACAACGGGCGGATTCGGTATCTGAAGGCGATGATCGAAACGGCGATCGTGATTGACGTGGAGCACGAAGAGAACACGGCGGGGCTGTTTGACAAGATCACGCTGTATTACGAAGAGGACGACGAGGAAAACGAGATCACGCTGGTGACGACGCTGCGGAATGATGTACTCAACGGATATGTAAGCAAGGAATCTCCGCTTGGCAAGGCGATCATGGGCAAGCGTGCGGGGGATCGGGTGATGGTCAAGGTAAACGACAATTATTCCTTCCCGGTGGTGATCCGGAAAATCGAAAAGGGCCACGATGATCCTACGCTGAAAATCAGCCAGTATTGAGCGAAAAAACGAAAAAAACTCTTGACAAACGACTGATGATATGATATTATATTCCCATACGGGGGTATAGCTCAGTTGGGAGAGCGCTTGAATGGCATTCAAGAGGTCAGGGGTTCGACTCCCCTTATCTCCACCAACAAAAAACGCACTTTTGTCTACCGACAAAGGTGCGTTTTTTGAATGATGTTTGCCTACGGCAAATGATGTTGGCTCCGCCAATGATGACGGCTTCGCCTAATGATGCGTGGCTGCGCCACATTTTATGGCAAACATCGCATCATTGCGACCAACGGGAGCAACATCATTTTGAGCGAAGCGAAAAACATCATATCGCGTAGCGATACATCATTTGACAAACAACCGATTTGATGGTATAATAGCGATGATAGGAGGTGCGACTATGAAAGAAAACAAACTCGTCGAACTTTCAATGGACTTTTCGGTTGATATTATAAACCTCGTTAAATATCTGAAATCCAATCACGAAGCTATCATTGCTAATCAAATCGGCAGAAGCGGCACCTCGATCGGTGCAAACATTCATGAAGCGCAGTATGCACAAGGCACAAAAGATTTTATATCCAAATTTGAAATTGCTCTCAAAGAGGCAAGTGAAACGGGATATTGGCTTGAATTGTTATACCGAACAAAGTATATTGATGAGCAAACTTTCAAAGCATTATCATCTAAATGTACTTCTTTGCGCGTGATGTTAATTGCGTCTTGTAAAACCACAAAGGAGAATGCGAAATGATAATAGAAGAATCTTGTGGTGCGATTGTCTTCACAAAGGATGCTGAAGGCATTAAATACGTTATCATTGAATCCAAAGAAGGCTTTTTCGGATTTCCTAAGGGACATGTTGAAAATAATGAAACAGAACTTGAAACGGCAAAACGAGAAGTGTTTGAAGAAACAGGATTGCAGGTTGAATTCTTGCGAAATTTCCGAACGGAAGATTCTCACCCGTTTAAGCGCAACGGCGAGACCCGAATGAAGCACATTGTGTACTTCTTGGCAAAGTTTTCTAATCAGATTCCTGTGGCACAAGAAACAGAATTGAACAGTATTC
>SVTO01000065.1 GCA_015063745.1 Oscillospiraceae bacterium
CTTGACGGAATCGATGTCGATGTTCCGTTCTCTGAGATCTTCAATGGCCTGTGTCCCCATATCAATGAAATAGCGGCGGTCTCCGATTTCAATCATGGTACAGGAGCATCTCTGGTGTGCTTCCGGCACACCGTGGCTGGTACCCAAAAATACAATACGCATATAGTTAACCTCCGGAAAAATTGTTTCTTGTGCACATTATACCATCATCACCCGGATGATACAATATTTTACGGTAAAAAATTGAATATTTCCCGATATATTTGCCGACAGGCTCTTTACATATTTCCGTTTTCCCGTATAATTTTATTATACCATAATCAATTTACAATTCCGACAGGAGAAAAACTGATGGAACAGAAACTTTATTATGCCCGTGATTTCGGTGCCGTGGGCGACGGCATCACCGATGACGGCCCTGCACTTTCCCATGCTTTCCGGGAAGCCGCCCAAAACGAAGGAAAACTGATCCTTGACGCCGGAAAAACATACAATATCCAATCTGCCGAAAACAGTCATGCCTATTTCACCTCCCCCTTCTGTGCCGGCAGCTGCCGGAATTTTGCCGTGGATGGTCAGGGCGCAGTTCTTTCGGTCCGTCCGGGACTGAGTTACCTCGTTCTTACCGACTGCTCGGATTTCACAGTGGAGAATCTTTCCTTTGACCTGTCCGATACGGTCTATTATGTGGGTACCGTCACCGAGGTGAACGGCTGTGAGGTTACTTTTGAAACCGATACGCCTGTACGGGACGAAGGATGTGATTTCAACGGAATCGGCTTCACAATCCGGTACAACGAAGGCATTCAGCTCCGCCCCCATCGTTTCTTCCGGGAGATGATCCGGCTGGATGATCACCATGTCCGGATCGGCTACAGGGAAACAAGCGATTATCTCCCCGGTGATATGGTCTATCTCCCCGCCATGCACATCGGCCATATGTACGGTGAACCGGTCTATCTTGCGGGAAATTCCGGTCGTGTTGTCCTGCGGAACATCAATCTCTGGCAGGCACCCAGCTTCGGCTGCGCCATCAAGGGCAATTCCGCCGACATTACCTTTGACCGGTTCTGCTTTGTCCCCAGTCCCCGTTACGATCACCGGGTGAAGATGGTCGGATGGCGGGACGGTTTCCACTGCAAGGACAACCGGGGCGCCATCCACTGGGAAAAC
This sequence comes from Oscillospiraceae bacterium, assembly GCA_015063745.1. GTDB lineage: Bacteria > Bacillota > Clostridia > Oscillospirales > CAG-272 > UMGS1696. The sequence continues at coordinate 1,174 of SVTO01000065.1, forward strand.
TGCACCGTGGGCGTGATTTTCGACGATGTGTTCAACATCAGCGCTACGCTCGGAGAGGTAACAGAGGTGATTTCTCCGCGGAAAATTGCGGCAGTCAATCAGGAGTTTTACCGCCATCAGAACCGCATCGTCAATTATTACGGCAGGACCGGCGATACTATAGAAATTTACCACACGGAAAAAGATACCTACAGCGGCATTGCGGAAATTACTGCCATGGAAACGGACGAAACAGGCCGGAGCATCCTCACCCTGGACAGGGATCTGCCCTCAGTGGAAGCAGGCTGCGTGATCGGCAATCGTTCCTCCTGCGCACCGGGATCTACCGTGCGGAACTGCAGTCTGACCGGAACCATGCGCTTCCGCGGCAGCTGCACCATAGAGGACACAGAATTCGATCTGCTCCGGATATGGATCATGGTGGAAGGCGATGTGGAAGGCCCGGTTCCCGGTGATATCCGCTTCCGCCGCTGTGTATTCAACAGCGGCTCCATCGAGGTATGGGCATACAACCGGCCGAAAAACCGCATTCTGTCCCGCCTCGGCAGCGAGATCCGGGGAATTGTATTTGAAGACTGTGTCATGGATACGCAGTTCGATATGGCAGTGAATGTACGGCTGATTGATTCCCGGGCGTCGGGCTGAGTTTCTTTTCCGACGAAATCCATCATTTGTCATTGTTTGCTTATTCTCTGATTGTTTTGCTGTATGATCTTTACTTTTCCCCTTTTTTCCTGTATGATAATGAAAACGATTTATCACTTTCCGAAAGGAGTATACCATGTTTACATTACAGAAAATCTTTGCCGACGGTGCTCTGTTTCAGGCGAATGCTGCCCTTGAGATCAGAGGCAAAGCCGGTGCAGGCGCGGAAATCACCGGTGTCATCACGAAAAACGGTGAAACCGTTTACAGAACCGCTGCTGCCGCTGACGGAGAAGGACAGTTCCTTCTGACCCTTCAGACCCCGGAGGCATCCTTTGCCCCCTGTGAAATCACGCTGACCTGCTCCTGCGGTGCGGAATACATCATGCACGATATCCTGTTCGGCGAGCTGTGGCTTGCTTCGGGGCAGTCCAATATGGAGCTTCCCAACGCCTTCATGACCGATCAGCAGAAGCTGTATGACGAAATCCGTGATTTCAACATCCGTGTGTATGATGTTCCCCCGTTAAACTGCGGAGATGCCTTTCCCTTCGATCCGAACCCCATGCAGAACGGCTTCTGGGTCAGGGCAGACGACGCCGACAAGCTCCGGAATGTTTCCGCCATGGGACTCAAGTTTTCGGCAGAGCTGTACAGCTGGCTGAACCGGAATGCGGAAGTACCGGTAGGCTTCCTCAACGCATCCTACGGCGGCACACCCATTCTGGCATGGCTCCCGAAGGATGCCGTAGACGCAGACCAAAAAATGAAGGATATCTTCGGAAAGTTCGGAAAATATCCCACACCGGAAACATGGAACACCTGCGGAGACGTCAATTTCCAGCAGGGATGCTGCCAGTACAATGCAAAAATCGCACCGCTTGAAGGCGTAAAGGTCCGCGGTGTCATCTGGTATCAGGGCGAAAACGAAACCGGCGGCGAATTCTGGCACAGAACCTACGCGGACAGCCTCCGCTTCTATCACAAAACATACGCAGAGCGGTTCGGCGCGGAACCGGACAGCTTCATGATGGTATCCTCCCTGATTTACCCGTGGACATACGGCGGCTCCGGCGAATGCAATGTGGGCTACATCAACAACGCCTTCATTGAAACTGCTCTCGAAGCCCCGGAAAAGTTCATCGCCGTTCCGATCTGCGACCTTCCCCCGTCCTGGGCCTGCGTTCAGGGAAATCACCCCATCCACCCCACCAACAAATACCCGCTGGCAGTCCGCACGGCAAGCCTCGTTCTTGACAATGTATACGGACGCAGCGACGGTCAGCTCTCTCCCGCTTTCCTGAAGTCCTGGTCTGCTGAAGGCGGCAGAATCCATCTGGAATTCGATTCCGTTGGCTTTGGTCTGTACCTTGACGGCACCCATCCCATCGGCCTTTACGTTGCGGGCGATGACAACATTTATCTCCCCGCCGAATGTGAAATCAGTGCGGACGGCTGCTCCATGGATGTGTGGTGCGACGCCATTCCCGAACCGAAAAACGCCGCATATTCCATCCAGTCCCTGGAACCCTGCTGCAACATCTGGGGCGGTCTGTATCCCCTCTACCCCTTCTATACCGACAAGGTAAATTATATCAATATCGAAGCCCGTCCGTGGTATGATACATCCAGAACCGCCATGTGGGGATCCAGACTCCGCGGTGATATACTGGATCTGTTCTACCGTCCCGTATGGCATCCGGACTGCGGTTCCGAAGTCTGCCCGGATACGGCCTTTACGCTGGAAGGACAGAGCATCCGTGTGGCGCCCGAAGATGGGGAAAGTGCGGATTTCGGCTGTTATATCAAATCGTATCCCTATAACAAGCTGGATCTTCAGAAATTCGGAAAGCTTTCCGTCAATCTGTATCACACAGGAGAGCTTGCTGCCTGCCTCTTTATCGAGTGGAACGGCGGTGGAACGGATATCTGCCTGAACAGGACGGAGACCCTGACCGGCGGCTGGGCAAGGTATGAGGCAGTCCTGACCGGTATTCCGGAAGATGCCGAAATCAGAAAGGTTACCTTCTCCTTCCATCAGGAAAAGGGAGCGCTCCGTTTCGTGAACCTGGAAAAGGTCAGACTCTGGAAATAAATCTTGAATGAATCCTGATTCACTTGAAAATATCACCGAAAAGGCTGAGATTTACGGCGGCTTCAGCCTTAAATCAGCGTTAGCTTAAAAAGAAGTTTGGGGGTGTCGCGTTAAGCGAACACCCCCTTTCTGAAGGAATTTGAGGACGATGTTTGATATTTTTGGGCTTTTTTAAGCCCAAAATGATAGCTGGCAAATCAAACTCGTGCTTATCTCCCAAAAGTAACTGCGGCTGCCGGACCACCACTATTATACCATATGGAAAAAACATCCGGAAACAGTACCGTGAATTATACTAAAATGCTGTAAATCTCAGCGTTTCTGAACCGGAGCTGAACTTTGAGGTTTTCAACATCCGGAAGAGTATCTGCACCGTTCCATTTCACAGGAAGGTAACAATCACTGTAAGAGGCGCTGTCCTCGTTCACAGGTATGCAGTTTTCATGTGTGTATCCGGGTATCACATTACCGTTTTCATCGAGAAGAGCAGCCGTTATTTCTCCGCCCTCGGCATCGGCATTCAAACAAAGTACATTCTGGTTTTTGGGCAGAACAACCGTTTCCAGTACGGCGGCAGCCTCTCCGAAAGCAGCACGGCAGGCAAATCCGTCACGTCTCGCTGTTACCCGGCCAATCCCATTGAAACCATCTGAGTCCGTGTGTCTGGCGCTCAATGCACCATAGTAGATAATCATATGTGTATCATGGATCAAGGGCGTAGCTGCCATGGGAACCATGCCTCCGTCGAATTCCGTTTCGGAACCACGGCCGATAAACATATGCCGCCACGGTCTCTTCCAGTGGATTCCGTCAGCAGAAAAGGCAAGCTGAAGCTCTATATATCCGCGATCGTCGTGTACGGGAACATAAGCAAGATAATATCCGCCCATCGGGAACACGCGGAGACCCTGGATATTGGCTGTAGGACGGTCAAGTTCATCGGCTTCCATAACCACAGCCCTTTCCGTCCAGTGTATCATATCCGTACTCACTGCACGGCATACAATGCGTCTTGCATACCAGGTACCATCCAAAAAACCGCCGCCGCCGTCATCCTCAGCGGTTGTGTTGCTTTTGATTAAGATTTTTTTATCTTCACTGGATGAACCGCCTTGTCCATCAAAGACAACGAATGTTCCATCAACTTCAGTCCACCCATCATTCCGTGCGGTATGTCTGAAGCCGATTGCATAATGTACTGCCTTACGCACACCATCCGGAGCCAGATCATCCTTTTCAAAGCATGTGAGTTTCCATAATTTGTAGTACAGGACAAATTTATTCAGCTTAACGTCAAAATACCAATCGTTAATATCCGATGTCATGGCGTCATACTGTACCGTTTTCGTGATATTAAATCCATCCGAGGAATAATGGACAAAGTTGTAGTAAGCGTGTCTGTTATCCTCGGTAATTTTATAATCCAACCCAAAACTCTTGTATTTTTCGTCGGGAGGACATAACGGAGAAGGATCGAAGCAAAATCTCGGATGGTTTTCAGTCTGTTCTCTGGGCGGTACTGTCCAGTTCAAACCATCTTTGGATTCGGCAAAACCATCACGATAAAAATACATTCCAAATGCGAGATAGTACAGGCGGTATATCTGCTCGTCCGGAAACCACACAATATCCTTTCCCGCGACAAGATAAGGGCCCCACCCCTCCCAGTCCTGTGTTTTTGCAATAATGGGGTTTGCCGGATCTCTTTCGGGCCGTTTCGGCAGAAGAACACAGCCTTCCGTTGAAGCAACCGTATGTTCATCCAGCAGAAGATAACCTTGTTTTTTGTTGAGATAGAGCGGTTTTGTATACATTTTGTACTCCTTTCAAGGGGGGATTCTGCGATGCTTTGTTATTTCATATTACTTCCAAGAGCGTACAGATTCGCTTCCTTCAGTTCTATCCGCATTGTACCTGTTTTACCCGACAGATTTTCCGCATGAAGTCTGTGAGATATTTCGTTTCCGTAGATTTCTTCAGAACGGAACAATTCGGTACCCTCTTCATCCAAAACAGTGACTTTCACGTATCCATAAGCCGATGTATCATAGTTCAGGAAGATATCATCTGAAACAAAATGCAGTGGTTTTGTTGTAAATGAACCGCCGTCACCGTCAGCATATAAGGACATGAAACGGTACAGAGGGATCGAATACGCCCAGATACCGTCATCATCCCACCGATAATTTTGTTCTGTATAAATATAGAAATAATCCCCTCTCCGGATGATGCCGCGTGCTGTGATGAAGCAGCGTTCTGTCCATTCGTGGTTATAGAGTCCGCCTTTGAGCCATGCATCCTTTACACTGCGATCCCAGTGAATTCCGTCACGGGAGGTCATCAAAACAGCATCCGACACACCGGTGGCCGGGTGTTCCGCCACCTTTTTGCGCGTTTCGGAATACCGCATCGGGAACGATATCAGCATATGATCCGCACCGGGGATGGCGGCGGCGGCATTGGTGTACAACTGATCTGTCGGATCTGCGCCGTTGTCCCATGTGTATATATTATGGTTCTGTTCTTCCCAATGGAGAAAATCATCGGATACGGAAGACTGTATGGCACGCAGTCCCTCCCAATACGACGGGCCGGTAAAATATCTGGAGTAACAACGGTATTTGCCGATGGATGCATCAAAAAATGCAGTGTTCATGGAATCAAAGGTTCCCTGTGTCGGATAAAGTAGCACGGGACCATCTGACATTTCTTTCCAGTGTATGCCATCAGGACTGCCGAAGACATGAAGCCCATTGTGCGCATCTGTCCCGGCGATAGCTTTATATGCTTCCTCCGGCTTGCAGCTGGGATTTGTGTCTTTAAACACCATAAAATTATGGCTGTAACTATCCATCCGCAGAATATTGTTTTCTTTTATACCGTCATACTCGATTTCATTGATCGGAACCCGTTCAAAATGAAGTCCATCTGTACTAACGGCAAGGCAGGTTGTCTGATGGTCATCTGCATCGGTATGGGACAAGCCCGGAAAACCTCTGTAATACAGTTTGACTATTCCATTGTCTTCAAACACCGTATTGGCAAGACTGCCGGGCGCTTCCCACGGCATATCAAATCCCAACACTTTCTGTACTCTGACAGGGGGATTTATGCGAAAAGTAACATTTTCTGATTTGTCCAGCAGGTATCTGTCGGTTAAAGGCTCAATTCTGTTGCCAAAAGTTATCATATGTGGCACCCCCATAAAAAATTCTGAAATAACTGCAATAACTGCACGCTCCCAAAATCGATAACCGCAATTCCGGTTTCTTACAAGTGTTCTGCCGACCGGAACCGTGTCTCCGGTTGTCGCCAAAAAAATCTGACCCCGGTATCGAAAACAAGATACCGGGGCCTGCAAAAACAGACAACCAAACTGAATATGCTGCTTGCTTCGTCAAATCCGAGTCAGTACGTCATGCGGAGGAACTACACGGAAGGCATCTGACTCTTTGCGGTATGTTCTCTTTCATCCTGTGATATTTATTATTTTAAACGATATCACTCAAAATTGTTTACCACATCAACAAATGCATCGATATTCCCCTGGTATCTTCCAAAGTTTCCGGCAGCAAAAGAAGCATAGTCCGCTGTTCTGATGATACCATACATAAGGTCGTCTCCAACCACACTCAGATAGTTGTACGCAAAGTCACTGACAGCGCCTTTCATAATCAGATCAAGCATCTTTGCTGACTCTTCATCCCGGCTCATTTTACGTTTCAGAGTAATTTCAAAGTATTCAGGACGGACAAGCTTGTAGGTATAATACTGCAGAGCTTCCATCATTGTGCCGGAGAGTTCCGCATCATTAACAAGAAGAGGAATGGCTGCCACCTCGGGAACAACAGGAGTATAGTAGTTTTCCTGCGCATCGTCAAACTTGGGCAGAGGCAGAATACCATATCCTTCCATGTTCCGCATTTCATCCTTAGTGGAGTGCTGCAGCTGATGCAGCATGAAGAGATTCTTTCCGGTGGCAAAATTATTAATCATGGCGTTGTATACATTGCCTATCATTGCCTCATCTTTGGATGCATCAAGATAGTAATTGCTGTTAAGAGTCTCCTGAATCCTTTCGGAGATGGCTGCCAGTCTTTCGGTGAAACCTGTCAGCTGAATCGCACCATCATCCTGGGGTGTAGTATAGAAGTACTCAAAAGCATTTACAATAAATGCAAAATAGTCATATGTTGTAATGAAACCCATCGTGTCGGCGGAATTGTATACTCCGTCGCCGTTTGTATCATTTGTAACAATTTCCGACATCTGAACAAATTTGTCGTATGTGAATTCACCGTCCTCTGCCAGCTTGTAGAGATTCTTACCGTACAAGGAATTCAGATTATGTTTATCGGCTAATTCATGGTTAAAAAAAGCTACAACAGAATTTGCAACTGTCGTCATGCCCAGTGAACCGGCGCCGACATAAAGCTTGCCGTTCAGATCCAGCTGTTCATTGATGTACTGATACCACCAGGGCTGAGAAAGATCAATTTCTTCAAATTCATTGAGATCTGAGAAATAATGATCACCGATACGCGGCGTAACATAGGATACCGATCCCACCATCAGATCATAATCTTTTGTACCGCCCGCAACACTTCCGTGCAATGCAGTCCGAACCGCATCTACGCCGCCGCTGTATCCGTTGTAGATAACATAGTTCAAAGACACGCCGTAATCTTCCATAACATTCAGATTCCGTTTGTATACGGCACTGTCAACGACATCAGCACTTTCTTCCGCGTTGTAGAAATGCTGCCACTGTTCAGCCGCCGTCAGAATATTGACGGTAGCATCTTCGAAATCCTTCTGCGGCAACGGGTTGACCTCTTCGGTTTCCGGTGCATCGGTCTCAATGGTGTCCACAGTGGCTGGATTTCCGCTTTCGGCCGGCTGCTTCTCGTCATCAGGCTCTGCAGTACCACAGGAAACACAGGACAAAAGAATTGCTGCACACAGCAAAAGAGCAAACTGCTTTTTCATAGAGATCAGGCCTCCTTAAAAGATTAATTTAGTATATTTTGTTCAGCATAAAGTTTCCGTACACGGAAAAACTGCTGTACAATACAGATAAAGGAATATATTGAGTAAACCAGATATGTAATCTGCTCCGGATGGGTTGTCATCGTTGCGATATTCAATGCAATGCTGATCAAACCGGAAGGGAGCATAATCCAGGTATATTCAATAAAGGCGAGCATGGTAAGAACAGCGGTAAGTGTGCCGAGCAGTGAAGATAGATTGTCCAAAAGCTGATGACTGGCTCCTGTGGCTTTCAGCACAAAATACAGTATTACGAATGCGGCTAAAAAACCTGCAGAAATGAGAATCCGTAATTTACCGCTCATTCTGCGGAATACAGTAGAATGACCGCGCCTGTTATGTCCCCACTTGATAAAGGTAGCAATCTGCATCGGAAAAGAGAACAGCAGGCAGTAGGCAGCGGAAGCAAACAGACCCAGGTACAGATAAACCAGCATATATAGAATTGAATTCAGACCTCCGAGAAGGTATGCATACCGGTTTGCCCGTGACTGCAGCATACCTACAATAAGGGAAACGTATAACGGGAGTATATGCAGTACACTTTGCCGGAACAGAATACCTGTTACTGTTATGATGACTGCCGTTACACCAATCATACAAAAGCGAGAAAGATTCTGCCTTGTAAAAATTTCTTGTTTCATTTGGATTCCATTATTTTTCTGTACTCAGTAGGTGTTTTATTTTCGTATTTTTTGAAAGCTCTCACCATGGCATCCATACTTGTAAATCCGGACTGAATGGTTATGGCCTCCAAGGATAGGGGCGGTGACTGGATCAACAGTTTTTTAACGGTTGACACCATATTCTTCTGTCTGATTTCCCTGAGAGACTTACCGTATTTCTGACGTATAAGCCGTGATGTATGTCTTGTTGAATAACCCAACTCTTTTGCGATATCCTGCAGCGAATATTGCCATTCATTTATCAGCAGTTCAAGTGAAATATCCCTGTTTTGATCCTCTTGAATTGTTTCAGGTGATGATGAAGAAATATGAAAATGATTTATCGAATCAAATAGCTTATAAATTATTGAGTATGCTGCTGCTTGCCGGAAGAATATTTTCCGTGTTTCCGTACTTTGAAAAGAACTATAGAAATTGATAATATCCGATAATAAATCCGGCGACAGAGCAATGGGCTTATTTACAACACCGCAGAGTGTACTCAGAAAATACTGATATGCATCGGATTCAGGTTCTTTTTGTTCCAAAGTCAAGCCCAGTACGATTGCTCTGTAAACGGCATTTTCCTGAAAAGGATAATGTTCGATATGCGGAGGAATAATCATCATCATGCCGCCGGAAACTGAAACAGTATTACCCTGAATCATATACAGTGCGGATCCTTCTAAAACGACGTGTATTTCATAATAAAAATGACTATGATAAATACATTGTACATTTTCATCGTCTTTATTAATTTCAACATCAATCCTATAGAGTGTAAATACCGCATCACTGAATGCAGCCCGGACACCAGATATAAAAATATTTTCAAAATACAATGCTATCATCCTTCCTGTATCGTAAGTATAGCACAATAAATGTCCTTCCGCAACCTCAATTCAGGACATCATTCTTTTATAAATGACCGTTTTCACAATCTATTTTGACTTTTTTTTAATAATAATCTGTTTCTTCTCATCACTTCTCAAATTTTATCAGCAAAATATTATCTTATACCGCTTAACTTCAATAAACAAAGCGAGTATTCATTTAATCATATGAACAAATACAGAATAAAAAAAGAACACCTCTTTTGAGGTGTTCAATATATAGAAACGTTCGCGAATACCTATTGTCCCGGAGCGTCGCCGCTCAAGTATCGTCGGCACGACAGAGCTTAACCGAAGTTACAAGTAACTTCCGTGTTCGGAATGGGAACGTGTGGACCCTCTGCGTAATAGTCACGAACGGA
>SVTO01000066.1 GCA_015063745.1 Oscillospiraceae bacterium
CGCACCCCTACCGCGGTCAGCGCTGATTTGCATCCTCCACTATTTTGACCAATCCAACAACCAATACAGTACCAACAATGCTCTTAATAAAGCGGGGGAGTTCTTAGAGGGGCCTCGCTTTGGCAGGTCCCTCTAAGTGCCGTCCGCACAGGACACCAAAAATGAACGACTGCACGACACAAAGAGTAGTAAATAGCCACCCGTCCGTGTAGGACAAAAAGAATAAACGCCAGCACGACTCAAAGAGCAGTAAAAAACCTGCCGTCCGCCAAGGACAATACACAAAAAAGGCTGAACCCATAAAAGTTCAGCCTTTTTTGATCATTTAAGTTTAAGCCCGTCAGAGAACGCCTTGCCGATCACTTCGCCAAGACTGCGATAAGTCAGCGTGAAGCAGTCAAGGCAAAGAGGATGCAGCTTGTCAAGATCAATCTTGCCCTTCTCCGTGAGAAGAGATTCTTCAACGGAAACGTTGACGATCTCACCAATGCACATGCCGTCCTCGTTCCATTTGAGGAGACGACATTCCAATGTCAGAGGGAATTCGTCAATGATGGGTGCGTTGACATGAGCGGAAGGCGTGGCGTAGAAACCTGCCTTGGCAAACTTGTCCGGCTCCTTGTTCGCCGATACAACGCCCACATAGTCCACAGGGATCACCTGATCCTCCGTCGCGAAACTTACGGTAAATGCTCCCGTTTTCCGGATGTTTTCGTGGGTCTTGTGGTCGTCGTCAATGCTCAGAATTACCTTGTGCTCTTCGTAAATGTTGCCCCATCCGGCGTTCATGGCGTTGGGCGCGCCGTTTTCATCGTACGTGCCGATCACCAGTACCGGCATCGGGTACATCCATGTCTTCGGGCCGATATCCTTGCGCATTTTCTTCTCCTTACAGCTCACAGTTGTTTACAGTACGCGGGAAGGGGATGACGTCGCGGATGTTGGATACGCCGGTCAGATACATTACGCATCTTTCAAAGCCCAGACCAAAGCCTGCGTGGCGTGCGGAACCGTACTTGCGCAGATCCATGTAGAAACCATAGGATTCCTTTTCCAGTCCCAGCTCGTCCAGACGCTTGTCCAGCTTTTCGAAGTCGTCTTCACGCTGGGAGCCGCCGATGATTTCGCCGATGCCCGGTACCAGACAGTCCATAGCCGCAACGGTCCTGCCGTCTTCGTTCAGCTTCATGTAGAATGCCTTGATTTCCTTGGGATAGTCGGTTACAAATACGGGACGCTTGAACACTTCTTCCGTCAGATAGCGTTCGTGCTCTGTCTGCAAGTCGCAGCCCCAGTATACCTTGTAATCAAACTTGTCGTTGTTTTCTTCCAGCAGCTTTACAGCTTCCGTGTAGGTGATGTGGCCGAAGTCGGAGGAAACTACGTTTTCCAGACGGTCAAGCAGTCCCTTGTCCACGAACTGGTTGAAGAACGCCATTTCTTCGGGAGCGTTTTCCAGAACGTAGTTGATGATATACTTTAACATATCTTCCGCCAGCTTCATGTCGTCGGCCAGATCCGCAAAAGCGATTTCAGGCTCAATCATCCAGAATTCGGCTGCGTGACGGGTGGTGTTGGAGTTTTCCGCACGGAAGGTGGGTCCGAAGGTGTAGATGTTCTTGAAGGCCATAGCGTAGGTTTCGCCGTTGAGCTGGCCGGATACCGTCAGGTTGGTGGACTTGCCGAAGAAATCCTGGCTCCAGTCTACCTGACCGTCCTCGGTTCTGGGCAGGTTGTCCATGTCCATGGTGGTAACACGGAACATTTCGCCCGCGCCTTCGCAGTCACTGCCGGTGATCAGCGGGGTGTGTACGTATACGAAATCCCGTTCCTGGAAGAACTTATGGATGGCATAAGCCGCCAGGGAGCGTACGCGGAATACCGCCTGGAACAGGTTGGTACGGGGACGCAGGTGGGAAATGGTACGGAGATATTCGATAGTATGACGTTTTTTCTGCAGGGGATAATCGGGAGAGGAAGCGCCTTCCAGCGTTACGGAAGATGCGTGGATCTCGAAAGGCTGCTTTGCCTCCGGGGTAAGCACAATTTTACCTTCCACGATGATGGCAGATCCTACATTATACTTGCAGATCTCCGCGAAATTGGGCAGATTATTGTCATAAACGATCTGGACGGGTTCAAAAAAAGTGCCGTCGGACAGAACGATAAAGCCGAATGCTTTGGAGTCCCGGTTGTTGCGTACCCAGCCGCCGACAACCACGTGGTCCTTATCCACGGAATCCATATCCCGATACAGGGTGCGGACAGAAGTAAGTTTCATAGGAAGCAGTTCCTTTCGTGAATGTATTTATAATGATAGAAACACTATAATATCATATTATACCATATACCACCGGAATATTGCAATAGGCGGCAGGAAAAATTTTGTTTTTGGGATGCGGACACCGGAGAAAACGCTCTCCCCCAAAAAACAGCAGCACGGCAAAATCCGCTTTTCTGCCGTACTGCTGTTTTAGTATCCTGTGTATTTTATTGAAGGTTTATCCGGAATTATTTTACCTGAAAACGCATGGTTTCCCGGAACGGCTTAAATCCGAAGGCCGCGGCGAGATGAACGGAGATTTCTCCTGCAAAGTTTCTCTCTGCATGATCATGCGAAAAAGTCGTTTACGGTGCAGGTGAGGAGCTCCGCCAGCTGGGGCAGGAAGGTGATGTCCGGGTAACATTCACACCGCTCCCATTTGGATATCGCCTGGGCGGATACGCCGATGTACCGGCCGAATTCGCCCTGGGTCAGGCGGTGTATCTTTCGGTATTCTTTGATTTTCTCCGCAATTATGATTTTCTTCATATCTGTTCATTCAGCCAGTAGGTCTGCTTTTCTCTGGCCAGAATCCCGCAGGCGATCATTTCCCGGCGGATGGTACAGTGGTCTTCGTGGAAATTGTGGATGATGTCTCCCACTTCCTTTTCCGTGTACTGCCGGCCTGCCTCGAAGGATTTGGCGATTTCCCGGAGTACGATCTCCCGCTTTTTCCGCTGGGTGGGGATCTGGGTCAGTCTGCCGTACTTGAAGAAGTGGGAGAGTACTTCCTTCCGGTACTTTTCCTCCGTATCCACGCCGGGGGCGTCCTTCCTTATCCATTCGTACAGGGGTTTGTCGAAGATTTCCCGGTTCAGGGAATAGATCATGTAAAACTGGGAACGGGAGCAGTTCACCACGCCGGCGGATTCCAGTTTTTTCAGATGATAGCAGATGGTTGCCGGTGTCAGGGACAGCTCACAGGCGATTTTTTCCACGTAGGAATCCTCTTTCAGCAGAAGATTCAGAATCTCCAGCCGGGTTTCATCCGCAAGAAGCTTCAGAAGGGCGAGTTTTTCCTTCATACGCTCACGTCCTTCCGTTTCTGCCATGCTTCATCCAGGCATACTTTGGCAAACCGTAAACCGCCAAGCCGTTCTTCCAGCTCGATCTTTTCCCAGTCATTTGCAAAAGGAAGTTTTTCTTCCAGCTTTGCAATCTCCCCGTCGGTAAAAGCCAATGTCCCATAGTACCATCCGTACTCGGGTTTTTCTTCTTCAGGAGCATTGTCATACAGCGACAAATAGGATGGGTTATTCAGAAGAAACGGTTCCACATTCGGATGCAGATAATGCGTGTCTTTGTGTATGTCCATCAATCTGTGGCAGAAATAGAACATCGCCCATACGTTGGATACAGCCGCATATCTGTACTTCGTTTTCTTGTATTCCACAATCTGTTTTTTCTTTTCCGCCGGATTCTTATCAAGCATATCGCAGAAATCCTGCAGTCGGTTGATTTCGCCGTCTATATTTTCCAGTGCTATGGAATAAAATCTCGTTTCCTTCATCTCAACCCCTCCGTGAACATTCCGGGATATACATGATTCTCCACCCGCCAGGCTTCCCAGGCGTCAAACATATTCTCACACCCGCCGATCTTGATGCGGAGTTCAAATAAGCTTTTCTCATCCCCCGATCCCTTTGCGGCTTCGTATTCGGCATAGTATCCGTTTACGATCTGATCCCGCATATAGATCTCCGCCTGCAGCGCTGAAATGAAAATCTTTTTCTCTTCTTCATCCAGTCCCGCAAATACTCCGCAAAGTACGGGATATTTCTGCAGAATCTGTCCGATGATACGCTCTCTTGTGGTCAGAACGGTTTCTCTGGTCCCTTTCACGTACGACAGCAATCCGGCACGACGGCACAGACCGTACATTTCCCGTTCTATGATCAGTGCTTTTCTCTCTCCCTTGTTCTCCGCGGGAACCCCGTCCAGTCGTGCCTGACATTCCTCGTACAGGGTAAGTTGTATATCGCACATTGCTTTGTCTATTTCCAGACAGGTCATATTTTTTCCTCCCTTTTACCCTTTGGGTCTGTTGTGTGATCACACTTATATTATAGCCGTCTAATCACTTTCTGTCAATAGTGATTAGACAGATTTCTAATCATTAAACCAATGGTAGAAAACGGATGCATCTTGCCAAACGCCGTGTTCTGTGCTATAATGTAACCAAATCAATCCTGAACCTAAGGAGTCGGAATCGTATGCTGAATATCAAGGATTTTCTTGCCAGAATCGGTCTGGCGGGTACTGAACCCGAATGTACACCTGCATTTCTCGCCAAGGTGCAAGAGGCCTGTGTGCTGTCCATTCCCTATGAGAATCTGGACATCCTGGCCGGCAAGCCTCTTTCCCTGGATGCGGAGGATGTATATAAGAAGGTCGTCAGCGGTCACAGAGGCGGGTACTGCTTTGAGCTGAATGCGCTTTTGCATTATATACTTACGGATATGGGTTTTTCTGTACGGAGCTGCTTTGCCCGTGTACTGCGGGAAGAGCCGGAGGTTCCCTTCCGCCGGCACAGGATCCTGATCGTTTCCCTGGACGGATGCGAGTATCTGGTGGACATCGGCTTCGGCAACACGGCGCCCCGTCTGCCTCTGAAGCTGGTCTGCGGCGAGGTGCAGGAACAGAACGGTGAGTCCTACCGCTTTGAAAAGGACGAAAACCTCGGCTGGGTGATCCGGGAACTGCACAAGGGTCAGTGGCGGGAATACATCAGCTTCACCACGGAGCATCAGTACGACATCGACTTTGTCCCCACCTCCTTCTGGTGCGAAAAGCATCCGGATTCGCCCTTCAACAAATCCGAAATGGTGGCCATCAAGGTGCCCGGCGGACGTAAGGCTCTGAACGGCCGGGACTACAAGGTATTTGCAGACGGAGAGCTTGTATCCATCGAAGAAAACGTATCCGATGCGCGGCTTTCCGAAATTCTCGACACGGAATTCGGCCTGCGCGGATTCTGAGAACCATAACGTCTTTCATTCCTTTGTATTGGAAAGGAGTACATATATGAATCACAACGGCAAAGATATACCCATGTATTTTGTGGGTCACGCCCATCTGGACCCTCTGTGGCAGTGGCAGTGGCAGGAAGGCAGTGCGGAAGCCAAGGCCACCCTGCGCTCCGCCCTTGACCGGATGAAGGAATTTCCGGAATTCCGGTTCGTCTGTTCCTCCGCACTTCTCTTCCATTGGATCAAGGAATTCTCTCCCTCCATGTTTGCGGAGATCAAGCAGCGCATTGACGAAGGACGGTTCATCATCGTCGGCGGCTGGTATATTCAGTCCGACTGCAACCTGCCCTCCGGCGAAGGATTTGTCCGTCAGGCCCTCTATTCCCAGCGTTTCTTCAAGGAAAACTTCGGTGTTACTGCGGAAATCGGCTACAGCATCGACAGCTTCGGTCAGAACATCATGCTGCCCCAGATCCTGAAGAAAAGCGGTATGCCCTACTACGTATACCAGCGTCCCTCCGAAGAAGAAAATCCCATGAACGATCTGTACCTCTTCGACTGGGTTGCCCCCGACGGCAGTTCCGTGCGCACCTATCACCTGCGTGTCGACAACTGGCTGGAATACGATTTCTTCAACCCCGAGTTCACTGAAGAAGATCTTTGCAGCAAGATCGACTCCATTTCCCGCTTCGCCGAAAAGGACGGTGTGCCGATTCTGTTCTTCTACGGTGTCTGCAACCACGGCGGCGGCCCCACCATCAAGGACTTAAACTCCATCCGCGCCTACAAGTCCCACAATCCCACCGCCGAAATCATCTATTCCGATATCATGGATTACTTCACCGCTGTGGAAAAATCCGGTATTCCGATTCAGAAATACGATAAGGAGCTTCAGCATTTCGCAAGCGGTGCCTATGCCGGTGTATGCGATCTGAAAAACCGTCTCCGCCGCTGTGAACAGAATCTGCTGGCTGCCGAAACCTATTCCGTACTGGGCACAAAGCTCTGCGGAAAGTCCAAACGCAATGCAGCGTTCGAAGCAGCGTGGAACAATGTCTGCCTGCTCCATTTCCACGATGTTGTAGCCGGTTGTGCTTCCAAGAAAGTATATGAAGACACGGTTTACATAGCCGGTATGGCGCTCAACACCGCCGCCGTAGAAGAAAACAATGTACTCCAGACCATCTCCTGGGCCATCGACACTGCCGGGGACAAGGAAAAGGGCGTACCGCTGGTACTGTTCAACCACAACGGATTCGATGCGGAAGAACTGGTACAGATCAACACCCACTGTAAGGCCGTGACCGACAGCGAAGGCAATTCCCTGCCCATCCAGTCCGTGCACTCCTACTCCCACTGTTATCCCAACCGCAAGGATATCATTTTCAAAGCCCGTGTGCCCGCCCTTGGCTATGCGGTGTACTATCTGAAGGAAACCAACCGCTTCGGCCATCCGCCCTTTGAAGAATATGTCATTGAAGAAGGCTATCCCAGCGCCGTGATCCTCCGCAGTTACCGCAGTGCCGAGGAAGGTGTGGAACGCTTCACCGAAGCCGACAGCAATACCATCAAGACCAAGCTCGCTTCCGTTTACGGTGCGGCCGTGCTGGAAAATGAGATCTATCACATCGAATTCGAGCTGCATACCGGATATATCGTATCCTTCGTGGACAAGCGTTCCGGACGGGAACTGATCTCCGACCGCGCCGCTGTGCCGGTTGTTGTGGAAGAATTCTATTCCGACAGCTGGGGCATCAATCACCCCTATTACACCGACTTTATGGCCCGTTTCGGTGATGCCAAAGTCAGTGTAACCGAAAGCGGCAGCGTACGCGCCACCGTCAAGGTTGTCAGCCGGTACAACGATTCCACTCTGGTGCAGTATTTTTCCCTGGAACCGAACAGCGACCGTCTGCAGGTACGCGCCTTCGTGGACTGGCATGAAAAGCACAAGATGCTCAAGCTGGCATGGCCCTTCAATATGAAGGATCCCAAAACATATTACGAAATTCCCTTCGGCGTGATCGAACGTCCCGCCAACAAGGAAGAGGAACCGGGTCTGACCTGGATCGCCATGAAGGACGAATCCGGCGGCTTTGCCATTGTGAACAACAACACCTACAGCGCCCACGCCGACGGCAATGTGCTCTACCACACCATCCTGCGCAGTCCCCTGTACATCGACGGCGGCGCACACCGTACCTCCGAAAACGAACACGGCTATTCCGCTCAGGGCCGGTTCGACTTCTCCTACACCCTGATGCCGGTACAGGACAGCTGGGTACCGGTTATCCGCGCAGCCCGCCAGCTGAACAAGCCCGTCACCCAGATCATGGAAAACTGGCACGAAGGCTGCATTTCCGAAAAGGTCTACCGCGGCTTGCATATTGATAAGGACAACATCATGCTCTCTGCCTGCAAGCACAGCGAAGACGGCACGGGTCTGATCCTGCGTCTGTACGAAACGGACGGTGTGAAAACCACCGTAACGGTAAGCGGTGATCTGCTTCCCGTACCGCTGACGGCAGAATTCGGCGGCTATTCCGTGAATACGTACTACCTCGCAGACGGTGCATCGGAATGGAAGGAAGTTCTGATGACGGAATTTGATATGTGAGAACGGATGTGTTCCGTTCCTTATTGCAAAGACTGTGCCGCTGTGGTATAATACCCCATGGATGATCCGATTTTAATTTTCGAGGTAAAACATCATGAAAAAACACGCACTTCTTCTGCTGTCCATGCTTCTGACTCTTTCCCTCGCCGCCTGCGGAAATGATGCACCGGCTGACGAAACCGAAGTGGATCAGCTGCCCGAACAGGAAATCACCGAAACCGTCGGCAATGCCGAAGAAACCGCCGCCCAAACCGAAGCGCAGACCGAACCTGAATCCGAACCCGCCGCCGAAGCACAGACCGAACCCGTAGTAAACGCAGGCTGGGCCGGTGCGGAATACGAAATGCCCGTACCCGAAGTGCCCTTCGCATGGGAAGTAAAAGGGGACGGCAGCTGTATCACCGTCACTTCCGTAAACGGCGGTGAAGGCGGGGACGTTACCCACGAAGCCATTCTGCGGTACTGCGATCTGTTAAAAAGCGTCGGCTTCACGGAAAATCTGCAAGCAAATGAACTTGGCGAACGCTACGGCAGAATCTGCTACCAGTTCAGCGCAAAGAACGCAGACGGTTGTTATGTGGAACTGATCGATGACGGCGGCGGCGTAATGCTCGTCATCTCCCTGCCCGCCGAATCGTAAATCTGACAAAACCGGACTACATCCACACCGGTTCGTAATAGATTACATTAAACAGAATTGAGATAAACCATTATGAAAAATATCATCACCCTTCTTCTGGCATCCCTTCTTTGCCTGACCCTCGCCGCCTGCGGGAATGACACGACTCCCAACATCGATGAAAACGCCGGTGTCGGCAGAGAAACTGCGGCAGATGCAGCCGGTACGGTCGAAAACAACGAAGATCCCGCCGCCGGGAACGAAACGGATGCGGCAACCGAACCCGCGACCGAAGCGGCAACCGAAGCGAATGCCGACTGGCCCCTTTCCCTGCCCGTTCCTTCCTTCACGTTCAAGGCTCACGATGCCTGCAATGCCGACATCAACGGTACGGCGGACGAGATTCTGGCGTATATTGACGAACTGAAGAACAGCGGTCTCAAGTACAATTCCGTCAGCGAAAACGACAGCACCATCGTCTTCTCCGGCTATGACGGAACCGGTACCCGTGTCGTCCTGCGCTTCTTCAAGGACGGCAGCGACCAGTCCTACATCTCCTCCGAATACCTGGAAACCGCAGGTGGTTTCGGTATCGGCTGGGCCGCCAACGATTTCGAAAAGCTGATCCCCGAACCGCCCTTCAATGGTATGGTAAAGGGACAGATTGAAGGGAATACCTACACAATCGAAGTACAGGGTACCCTGGACACCACCGGCAAGGACCGCACCAATCTCCTTGACTACTTCCGCATTCTCTGCAGCTACGGCTTCCACGTCGAAACCACCGGTACCGTGGAAGGCGCGGACGGTCAGCCCTGGGATTACGAATGGCTGGTAACGGACGGCCTCGGCAATTCCGTGGAATTCAAAATGGACAGCGGCTGGTGCTGGATCACCTTCACAATGGGCAGCTGAGTTTTATCGGACTATATAACCGAAACGGCAGTCTTTCTCCCGTATGCTCTGGGGCACGGAGACGGACTGCCGGTTTTTTTCCAAGGAGGAATACAATATGCTGAAAGCCGGATACGGATTGAATTTTTTCGAAAAATCCTTTCGGAAACCGGTATTTGCGGGAACATTTGCGCTGTTTTTTCGTCTGATAAACAGAAGGAGTGTGATCGTATGAAAAGAATTCTCGCTTTGCTGCTCTCCCTGTGCATCGCATGGCTTATGATGCTGTCCATAGTCAGCTGCAGCCGGCAGACGGTGGAAGAAGATACGACCGGATCGGAAATGGAAATGCAGGAAACGGCGGAAACACAGGAAATCAAACCGGGCACGGAGACGGGTTATCCCACGGGAGAGCTCGGACAGCCCCAGCTCATGTATAACGGGAAGCTTTACTTCTATTTGGCCACCGGATTCGACGATCCCCTGCCCGACGGGTACGAATACGCCGGCAGTATTGCGGTGGAAGACAACGTCAATGTACCCACGGAAGATTTCCACGGCGCAAGAGTGGAAGTGGGGCAGAAGATTTATGCCTTCGCAGACGAACCGGATACGGTTTATGTGGAATATGAAACCGGATTCGCCCGGTTTTCCGTAAGATAAGCCGGACAATGGAATACAGACTGCCGTATTTCGGATTTTTCCGCAGTACGGCGGTTTTTTTATCCCCCGATGTACCGCATACCATAAAGAAAGAACGGATCTCTCCGTCCTTTCCGTAAATATTTTCCGGAATCAGCCGTACTGTGCTTCTCGGAGGGGCTTGTCCCAGCCGATCACGCCGCCAAAGGATGCCGCGATCTCATCCGCTGCCCCGCGAACCTGAGCGAGATATTCCTGATCCCGCTTTTTCGTACGTCTGCCCTTGGTACGAAGCAGCTCCTTCTGACCGCAGGCATCGTAGCTTACCGCAAAATCCTCCTCGTCACGGTGGGGGAAAAAGCTCACGCCCACTTCGTACCGGATGATCCCGCTGTCGCTTTCGGCGTTCAGCCATACCACAGCGCCGCGGCGTTCCACACCGTTAAAGGTGCACTCGGCGGAAAAGTACTGCTTGTATATATCAATATTGACCATATTGTAATCCTCCCCGGTAATTTTGTTTACTTATTCAGTATAGCATATATCGTCCGGTTTTGCAATCTGTGGGGTAAAATTTTCTGATCCATGCCAACCGGGAGGGGGATTTTTATATAGCCGCTTGAAAAAATGACATACTTATGATATACTGGATATGTGAAAACAGTTCGATAAAACTGAATTTGACACATTTGTTCATAGGAGTAGGCTGTGAAAATTGAAATAGTAAAAACAGATATATCAGATTCCTTAAAATACAATACTTCTATTACGGTCGAATTGCTTCGTAGTAACGATTTATGGAAA
>SVTO01000007.1 GCA_015063745.1 Oscillospiraceae bacterium
GTGGAAGGCGGCGAACAGGTGAAGAAGCTTATGGGTGACGACTGTGTACTGATCATGCTGCTGGCACCCGATGCGGCGGAACAGGAAAGACGCCTGCGAGACAGAAAGACCGAAAGCGAAGAAGCCATCGCCGGACGTCTGGCCAAAGCGAAGATCGAAGTGGCCATGGCACCCCGGTATGAATACATCGTAATCAACGAAACCGGCAAGACCCTTGCATGTGCCGAAGACATTCTGCACATCATCAAAGCATCCCACTACTCCGTTTCCAGAATGAAGACGGTAACGGAACACTATTTTGATTAAAATAAACCATAACATACAGAATCGGAAAGGAATCAAATCATGATTAAGCCTTCTATCAGCGAACTGACCCAGGACGGAAAGATCAACCGTTATACCCTCGTAGTTGCCACCGCAAAATCCGCCAGAATCATCACCGACGAATACGTAAAGCAGCGTGAATATGCGGAAAAAGTGACCATGAGCAAGGACAACGAAAAGGCCAAGAACCTTGCCAACTTCATCAAGAAGGAATACAGAGACGAAAAGGCTGTAAAGAACGCCATCAACGGTCTGCACAGCGGCGAATTCCGCATTCTCTCCCCCGAAGAAGCGGAACTGAAGCGTCAGAAGGAAACGGAAGAAGCCCGTCTGGCCAAGGAAAGAAAAGAAGAAGAAGCCGCTGCTCTGGAAGCTGCCGAAGCGGAAGAAGCCGAAGAAGCGGAAGAAGACGAAGTGGATCTGGGCGATCTGCTGGCTGCTCTTGCCGGCGGTGATGCCGATGATGACGAAGAAGACTTCGACGACGCGGAAGAAGACGAAGAATAATATGCAGCCCGACTGAAAATGCCGGGGAACGGAAAAACAATGGAACTGCAAATTGACAAACGATAATACACCTGCCCGGTGTGAAAAGAGAATATCAATTCCTGCAGATCCCGGATGCCCATATTGCCTGTGCGGCGCCGGATGAATCGGAACGTGATCACGCCATTGCCGAAAAGCAGACGGGACGGTGGACCACCATCGGTGTGAAGCCTCTGGATGCATGGGAACGTAAGGAAGCCTATGTCAGGGAACATGAAAAGAATCTGGACGGCTTATTGATCACGGGTGACTGCGTGGACTATTTCGGTCTGGGCAATTACCGTTTTATGAAGGAACGCTTCGAGGCTTTTCCCGCAGAGGTTTTGTATATTCCGGGAAAACACGTATGGACGACGGCAGGATAGCGGGATTTATGACCGGTGAAGGACATCCGTTTGTCGGCGGCAGCGTAATCGTGCTGTCGGCGAAAGACGGTGCGATCCGGGATGCGTACCACTATTATGTATGACAGTGTTCTGACACGGTACATACACATTTTTTACTACTGAAAATCCAGAAACAAAGGAGGGGACTTTTATGGCTAAGCTGGCGTATGTGTATATCTTTGATGTACCCTACCACGCGGACCGTCTGTATACCTACTATGTGCCCGGTGATATGGAAAACAGCATACAGCGCGGCGATCTTGCAGAAGTTCCCTTCGGCAGAGGCAACAGACGCATGACCGCTGTGGTGTTCCGCCTGGAAGACGGCGAAATCACGGACGGTATGAAACCCGTTTCCGCTGTGACGGCAGAAGATGTGCTGTCGGAGGAAATGCTGGGTCTTTGCCTGTTTGTAAAAGAATATACCCTGTGTACTTACGGCGACGCGGTCAGAGCGGCTGTACCGTCGGCGGCACTTTCATCTGTGGTACAGTACTACAGAATCCGGCCGGAAACCGACAGGGATGTGCTGCCCGATGCTCTCAGTCTCCGCGCAAGAGAGATTTTTCTTTTCATGCGGGACAAAAAGAGAGTATCCCGACAGCAGCTGACGGCGGAATTCACGTTTGATTTTACGGCCGCCCTGCAGCAGCTGATCAAACTGAACCTTGCCGAAAAATGCACGGAAAGCAAAACGCCCTCCGCCGGCATCACCAGAACCCTCGTATCCCTCCATCCGCGCATTGCGGAAAGGGCAGGGGACGACAGCGGAATTCTGGCCCTGTGCCATTCTCTGCGGAGTGAAAATCAGAGACATATGCTCCAGCGCCTGACAGAAAGCAGCTGGATCGAAGAAAAAGAACTGTATTCTCTGTGCGGTGTATCTGCCCAGACCGGCAAAAGCTGTCTGAAGGTACTGCTGGAAAGGGAATATGCCATGACCGCTTCGGAGGAAGTGTACCGGAATCCCTTTGCGGAAGAAGGAGAGACGGTGCAGAAATCCCCGCCGCCCGCCCTGTCCGACGAACAGAAGCAGGCCCTTGCCTCCATCACCGCCTTATACGAAACCGGCGAGCCGAAAGCCGTACTGCTCCACGGCGTAACCGGATCGGGCAAAACCAATGTCATGCTGGCCGCCATTGACAGAGTGCTGGCAGACGGCAGAGGTGTGATCCTGCTGGTACCCGAAATTGCGCTGACACCCCAGACGGTACGGATTTTCAGTGCCCGCTACGGGGACAGAATCGCGGTGATCCATTCCTCCCTTTCGGCAGGAGAAAGATTCGATGCATGGCGGCGTATCCGTGACGGACTGGCGGATGTGGTGATCGGTACCCGTTCGGCGGTATTTGCGCCCCTGCCCAATATCGGCATGATCCTCATTGACGAGGAGCACGAATATACCTACAAATCCGAAACCGATCCCAAATACCACGCCCACGACATTGCCCGCTACCGCTGCAGAGACCACAATGCGGTCATGTTACTGGCATCGGCAACTCCGTCGATCTCCTCCTACTATAAGGCAAAAAAGGGACAGTATACGTTGGTGGAACTGAACAGCCGCTATGGTAACGCCCGTCTGCCGGAGGTGGAAATCTGCGATATGCGGGGTGAATCCTCGGCAATGCCCATCGGTGCGGTACTGGCCTCCCGTATGATGGAGGATAAACAGAACGGCAACCAATCCATCCTGTTCCTCAACCGGAGAGGGTACAATAAGTTTGTTTCCTGCCGCAGCTGCGGTAAGAGCATCCAGTGTCCCCATTGCTCCGTGTCCCTGACCTACCATACCCTGAAAAGAGGCAGCCTGAACAGTACCTCCGAAGACGACGGGTATCTCCATACCAGACAGCAGAACGGAGTTCTTGTGTGCCATATGTGTGGTTACCGTACAGCGGTGCCGGATACCTGTCCCGTCTGCGGAAAGCCTCATTTCCTGTTCATGGGATGCGGTACCCAGAAGGCGGAGGACGATGTGGAAGCCATGTTCCCGGATCTGCGGGTTCTGCGGATGGATTTTGATACGACCCAGACGAAATTTTCCCACGAAGCTTTGCTGAAGCAGTTCAGAGACGGAGAAGCGGACGTACTGCTGGGCACCCAGATGGTCACAAAGGGACACGATTTCCCGAAGGTGGCAACGGTGGGTGTGCTCAACGCGGACGGCTCCCTGTACGTGGATGACTACCGGGCCAACGAACGTACCTTTGCCATGCTGACCCAGGTGATCGGCAGAGCGGGACGGGGCGATGTACCGGGCAAGGCCATCATCCAGACATGGAATCCCGACAACGAAGTGCTCCGTCAGGCGGCAACCCAGGATTACAAACGGTTTTACGAAGGCGAGATCCGGCTGAGAGAAGCCCTGTGCTATCCGCCCTTCTGCGATATGGCCGTGATCACCCTGTCCGCTTACGACGAAGGGTATCTGGGACAGGCCGTGGTGCGGATGCAGAGTCAGATACGGGATTATATCAATGTGGAATTCCGGGATGTGCAGATGGTACTGTACGGTCCCTTTGAAGCGCCGGTGTACCGGGTGCAGAACCTGTGCCGTATGCGCTTTGTCATGAAATGCCGCCTGAACAAACGGACCAGAGCCTTTATCGAACAGCTCATGTGCGTGTTCGGCAAGGGTATTGCCCATACCCCCGGCACAAAACTGCCCGTGGATGCCAATCCATCCGACCGCCGGCTTTACGTCACGGTGGACTTGAATCCCTCCACAATCTGAAACGGAAGATCATTTGAATATACATAAAGCAAGCCGCATGGCGGCAGAATGGAGAATACAATGGCTATTTTGAATATTGTCAAGGAAGGCGATCCGATCCTGCGGAAGAAATGCCGTCCCGTTACCGAAATCACCCCCCGCATCCGTCAGCTGATCGAAGATATGGCGGATACTCTGGACGATGCCAACGGCGCCGGTCTGGCAGCACCTCAGGTAGGCATCATGCGCCGTATTGTGCTGGTTGTGGTGGACGATGAGATCGTTCCCATGATCAACCCCGAAATCATCGAGACCGAAGGGGAACAGGAAGAAATGGAAGGCTGCCTGTCCGTACCGGATGTGTGGGGCGTTACCCACCGTCCCGCCAAGGTAACGGTGCGCGCTACCAATATGGACGGCGAAGAATTCACCATTACGGGCGAAGGACTGACCGCGAGAGCTTTCTGCCATGAACTGGACCATCTGGAAGGTATCCTGTTCATCGACAACGCGGTGCACATTTACACCCCCGAAGAAGTGGAAGAAATGTTCGGCAAGGACGACGAGGAATAAGATATGCGTATAGTATTTATGGGAACTCCCGATCTGGCCAGGGTTTGCCTGGAAGCGGTATACGCTCATCCCGCGGCAGAGATTGTCGGTGTTCTGACCCAGCCGGATAAACCGAAAGGACGCGGTATGAAAATGGTTGCGCCGCCGGTGAAGGTGTTTGCGGAAGAAAAAGGACTGCCGGTATACCAGCCGGTGACACTGAAGGACGGTGCCTTTGCCGAAGAACTGGCGAAGCTGGATCCCGAACTGATCATCGTAGCGGCATACGGCAAGATCCTGCCCGCTTATGTGCTGAATTATCCGAAATACGGCTGCGTAAACGCTCACGGATCCCTGCTGCCGAAATACAGAGGCGCATCCCCGATCCAGAGAGCCATCATGGACGGCGAAACGGAAACGGGCATTACAGCCATGTATATGAACGAAGGTCTGGATACGGGGGATATGATCCTGAAGCTGACCTGCCCCATTACGGATGAAGACGATTTCGGTACACTCCACGATACCCTGGCGGACCTTGCCGGAAAAGCCATGTGTCAGGTGATCGACAAGATTCTGGACGGTACCGTGGACGATAACCGTACCGTTCAGCCGGAGGAAGGGGTAAGCTATGCCGCAAAGATCGAAAAAGCAGATACACTCCTGTCCTTCTCGGAAAATGCGGATAAGCTGTTCTGCCAGATCCGCGGACTTTCTCCCATGCCCTACGCCATGACCCATACGCCGGACGGAAAAATACTGAAAATTACCACGGTAAAACGGGATAAAACGGAGAAAACTTACAGTGAAGCCCCCGGAACGGTTGTGGATCTGTCGGAAGGTATCCGTGTGGTCTGCGGCGACGGCAAGACACTGCTGTTCACCGGCGTTGTACCGGAAGGAAAGAGCAGAATGGCGGCGATGGACTATATCCGCGGCAGAAAGATTGCCGTCGGAGACGTTCTGGGTAAGGAAAATTAACGCCCCTATGAAAAGAGGTTGAACCGATATGCCGTTTGTTTACGGAATCGATACAAGCTATCTCATATATGTACTGCCTGCGCTGATCTTTGCCCTGATCGCTCAGGCGATGGTGAAATCCACCTTTGCAAAATATGCAAAAATCCCCTCCGACGGCAGAATGACCGGCCGGGATGCGGCGAGACTGATTCTCGATGCAAACGGTCTGTACCATGTGGCTGTCACGGAGGTTGCCGGAGAACTGACGGACCATTTTGACCCGAAAGCCAATGTGATCCGTCTGTCCCAGTCGGTATACGGCGTTTCTTCCGCGGCGGCGGTGGGTGTGGCAGCTCACGAAGCCGGTCATGCGGTGCAGTATGCCGAAAAATATCTGCCCATGAAGATCCGCAGCGCCATCATTCCCGCCACCAATATCGGCTCCAATCTGGCCGTTCCGCTGGTACTTCTGGGGATCTTGTTTTCCATTCCGGCCATCTCCTACCTGGGCGTGATTTTCTTCGGCGCCGCGGTAGTATTCCAGCTGGTGACGCTGCCCGTGGAATTCAACGCCAGCCGACGGGCCATAAACGGTCTGAAAGCATCGGGAAGAGTGTCGGATACGGGACTTGCGGCGGTGAAAAAGGTGCTGACGGCAGCGGCTATGACCTATGTGGCGGCATTGGCGACGGCCCTTGGCAATATGCTGCGCCTGATGTCTCTGGCGAACCGAAGCAGAAGAAGATAAACCTATTTGCAACAGTAAGGAAATTTTATGGAAACAAAAACGACTCCCCGCCGGCTTGCCATGCAGTCCCTGCTGGCCTGCGAAAAATGCGGGAAATATACCAATCTGGAAATAGACGCCGGTATCCGGGGAGCCGATATGTCCGACGCGGATAAAGGACTCTACACCAGACTGGTGTACGGTGTATCCGAAAGACGGCTTACGCTGGACTATATCATCGACCGTTATGCCTGCAACACCAAAGCGGCGGATCTGGATGCCGATGTACGCACTGCTCTGCGGATCGGCTTGTACCAGATGTGCTTTATGGACAGAATTCCGGAATTTGCGGCGGTATCGGAATCGGTATCGCTGGTAAACCGGGGCAAGGGCGGATTTGTCAACGCGATTCTGCGCTCCTTCCTCCGTGACGGAAAGAAGATCGTCTATCCCGATGGGGAAAAAGATCCCTTTTTCCGGGCTTCCGTTTACTACTCCATGCCCGTGCCGCTTGTGAAGCTGTTTGTGGATTCCTACGGCTGGGAAACGGCGGAAAATATTCTTGCCTGCGTAAACGGGGAACCGGACGTGTATCTGCGGTGCAACACGGAGAGAATCACCCCGGCGGAAGCGGCTGCCCTGACCGGCGGTACTGTGGACGAACGGTTTACCGGCATGATCCGGGTGGACAGCGTAACGGAAACGGTGCGCGGCGGCTTGGAAAAAGGACTGTTTTTCGTACAGGACGGCGCATCCAGACTGTGTGCCATGGTATTGGACGCAAAGCCGGGTGAGAAAATCGTGGATACCTGTGCCTGTCCCGGCGGCAAGAGCTTCTCGGCGGCGCTGGATATGCAGAACAAAGGCGAGGTGTATTCCTTCGACCTCCACGGCAACAAGCTTTCCCTGATCGACAAAACCGCCGGCAGACTGGGACTGACCATTATCCGTACCGGCGTTAGAGATGCCCGCAAGCCCGATGAAACACTGATCGGATGTGCAGACAGAGTACTGTGTGACGCACCCTGTTCGGGACTGGGCGTGATTGCAAAGAAACCGGATATCCGTTATAAGGATATTTCCGATATCGAAAACCTGCCCCGGATACAGACTGAGGTACTTGCGGGTGCCGCACAGTATGTAAGACCGGGCGGCGTACTGGTGTATTCCACCTGTACCCTTCATAAAAAAGAAAATGAAGAGGTTGTAAAAGCTTTTCTGGCAGACCATCCCGATTTTGCTCTGTCCCCCTTTGAGACGGCCGGTGTGGAATCGGAAGGGATGCTGACCCTGTTCCCCCACATTCACCACACGGACGGATTTTTCATCGCACGTATGGTAAAGAAAGCGTAAGGAGTATCTATGACCGGCGAAGTACAGCAAAAAACAGACATACTGTCCATGAATCCCGAAGAACTGAAGGCATTCGTTGTCTCCATGGGCGAACCCGGATACCGGGCGGGACAGTTGTTCACATGGCTCCATAAAGGTGCATCCTTCGGGGAAATGACCAACCTGCCCAAAGCCTTTCGGGAAAAGATCGAAGCCCACACGGACTGGCGTCTGCCGCAGATCGTGGAAAAATACATATCCGCGGAAGACGGTACGGTGAAATACCTCCTCTCCCTGAACGACGGGGAATGTGTGGAATGTGTATTCATGAAGTACCACCACGGCAGTACGCTGTGCGTTTCTTCCCAGGCAGGATGCCGGATGGGATGCCGGTTCTGTGCATCCACCCTGAACGGCCAGGTGCGGAATCTGACGGCATCGGAAATCCTCGGTCAGGTGATCACCGTCGGCAGAGATACGGGGGAAAGAGTGGACGGTATCGTCATGATGGGCATCGGCGAACCGCTGGACAATTACGACAACGTGATCCGGTTCCTGCGGCTGGTCAGCGATCCGGCGGGACTGAATATCGGTCTGCGGCATATCTCCCTGTCCACCTGCGGCATCGTTCCGAAGATCCGCGATCTGGCGGAAGAGGGACTGCCCGTGACCCTGTCCATATCCCTCCACGCGGCAGACGACGAGACCCGCTCCGCCCTGATGCCGATCAATAAGAAATACCCCATTGCCGTACTGCTGGGTGCCTGCAGGGATTATTTCCGCAAGACCGGCAGAAGAATCTCCTTCGAATACACCCTGATTGCCGGCAAAAACGATACACCGGCACAGGCGGATGCACTGGCGGCGGTGCTGAAAAAGGAAATGCGCTGTCCCTGTCACGTGAACCTGATTCCCCTGAACGCCGTAGCGGAAACGGGACTGGAGAGACCGGGCAGACAGCGTGCGGAAGCCTTCCGGAAGCAGCTGGAATCCAGAGGAATCAACGCCACCATCCGTCGGAGACTGGGCGGGGACATTGATGCCTCCTGCGGACAGCTGAGACTGCGCCGGAAACAGGCGGACAGTGAAGAAAACCCGTAAAGCAGCCGGGTAAGGACATCTTTGCGGGAATTATGACATTCGGTAGCAGAATGTTCAGAATTTATTGATAGAAAGCAATTTGTATACGTAGTATACTATATATAACACATACGATGGATGAAGATACATCCGTCACGCCCGAAGAACAGAGGAGACACATATGTTATTCTATGGAAAAACGGATATCGGCATGAAGCGTGCCGTGAATCAGGACTACTTTATGATCCGCTCCTACAGCGACGATGTTTTGGCCGCGGTGGTGTGCGACGGTATGGGCGGTGCCAAGGGGGGAAGTGTGGCCAGTACCATGGCTACGGATTCCTTCATGAATGTGATACAGGACAAAGAAGAAAAGTACCCTCTGTTCAGTGACATGAGCGAGGAGGAAATCTGCGATATGCTGGTGGAAGCCTCCGTGGAAGCTAACCGGGTGATCTACCGCAAGAGCAGTATCGAAGAATCCCTGGCCGGTATGGGAACCACGCTGGTCGGCTGTGTGGTTCTGCCGGATACCATATACACGGTCAACGTAGGGGACAGCCGGATGTATCTGACGGAAAAAGGTAAGCTGTGTCAGGTGACTCACGACCACTCCTATGTGCAGTTCCTTGTGGATACGGGCAAGCTGACACCAGAACAGGCAAAGAAATCCACCAACCGGAACATCATCACCAGAGCCGTGGGAACCGAACGTACGGTAAACGCGGACGTATTTACCACACCCAGAGAGCAGTACAAGGGAGAATACCTTCTGCTGTGCTCCGACGGACTGACCAATTATGTAGAACCGGAGGAAATCTGGTCCGTTGTGGAAAAATGTAAGGATCAGGGCGAGGATGTACTTCGTCTGGCCTGCGAAGAATTGGTATCCATGGCAAACGAAAGAGGCGGAAGCGATAACATCACAGCGGTTATGGTAGCCGTCTGAGGAACGATTGTTGTACGAATCAGATTGAACAGAAAGGAAGCGAAGGCGAGCTTGTTCCCTGTGGGGAAATAAGCCCGGCAAGCTGTAAATACGTATGGATATATATGAAAAATACGTGGGTCAGATCTTCGACAATCGCTATCGGATCGAGAAGGTAATCGGAATCGGCGGCATGGCGATTGTATTCAAGGCAACCGACCTGCTGATGCGCCGTCTGGTGGCGGTAAAGATTCTGAAGGATGAAATCGCCAGCGACGAGCAGTCCGTCAAGCGGTTTATCAACGAATCCAAGGCCGTTGCCATGCTGTCCCATCCCAATATCGTCAACATCTATGACGTGTCCGTAAGGGATAATATCAAGTATATCGTTATGGAATACGTGGACGGGATCACTCTGAAAAACTATATGCGGCACAGAGAAGTGCTGAACCTGCGGGAGATCATCAGCTACACCACCCAGATCCTGAAGGCCCTGATGCACGCCCATAAGAAGGGAATCATCCACAGAGACATCAAGCCCCAGAATATCATGCTGCTGAAAAACGGTGTGATCAAGGTGATGGACTTCGGTATTGCCAAGCTGCCCAACGCAGAAACGGTAACCATGACCGACAAGGCCATCGGTACGGTGTACTATATCAGCCCCGAACAGGTCAACGGTACCCAGATCGATGCCCGCAGTGACTTGTATGCCCTGGGTGTCATGATGTACGAAATGGCCACGGGACAGCTTCCCTTTACGGCGGAAACACCCGTATCCGTTGCGCTGATGCAGGTCAACGATGTGGCAGTACCGCCCAGAGAAATCAATCCCCAGATTCCGGTGGGCCTGGAACAGATCATCCGCCGGGCTATGGAAAAGGAAAAGGAAACCCGTTACCAGAGCGCTGAGGATATGCTGGCTCATCTGATGCGTCTGAAGGAAAACCCCAGAGTGGTCTTCCGTGAAAACGCCCGTGTGACCAAGCGTTCCGAGGGCAAGCGGGTGAAAAAGGGAAGCCGTTCCATGTTCCCCATCATCATGGGCGTAACACTTGCTTTCCTGATCGTAGCTGCGGTAAGCGGTTACTATATCATTGACAAACTGTTCATCAATTCTGCCGCAAACAATTACCAGACCATATCCGTGCAGGATTTTGTGGGTACGGAATATTCGGACAGACTGAAGGAATGGTTTGACGAATCGGTGCAGTATACGCTGGCCAATGTCATTTACGAATACAACGATCATTTTGCCGAAGGCGTGATTATTTCCCAGACCCCGAAGGCGGATGAATCCAAGAAGATCCTGGCCGGTAAGCAGAAGTGTACCATCACTCTGGTGGTCAGCAAGGGTACCGAAACTCTGGTGCTGGAGGACTATACCGTAAAGGACTACCGTGAAGCGGAGGCCGAACTGCGTTCGCTGGGCATGGCGGTACAGCTGGACGAAACGGCGGACGAGTATCTGAATCTGGGCTACGTGGTCAGTATGTCCCCCGAACCCGGCACGGAAGTGAAGATCGGCGATACGGTGACTCTGTACGTGAACTACGGCAAGGATACCATGAAGGTGCTGGTACCGAATTTCTCCGGCCTGACCGAAGCGGAGGTACTGATCAAGCTCATCGAAAATGATCTGCGTCCCGGTAAGATCACCTATGAAAAGTCCAACAGAACACCCGGTACTGTCATTGAACAGAGTGCCGATTCCATGAAGGAAATCGAAAAATATGCCGAGATCGATTTTGTGATCAGCGGCGGCGCATTCTACAGCGGTGACGGCACGACGGTTCCTACCTATTGGGATTATACCGAAAAGGAAACCGAACCGCCGGAAACCGAACCGCCGGAAACCGAGCCGGAGGAAACCGAAGATCCCGATGATGGTGAATTCTGGGTCGGCGACGACGGTGAAGAGGATACGAATGACAGCTGGGACTTCCCCTTTGAAACGGACGGAGACGGCGGATTTACTTTCCCCTGGGATGCCGTACACTGAGGAGACAACTGTGGAAAAAGTCAAAGGGATACTCATCAAAGGTGTCGGCGGACTGTATGAAATCCTGCCGTCGGAAAGCGGACGGGAAACGGTTCTCAGCCGTGCCAGAGGTATTTTCCGTCTGGAAGGCATAACACCCCTTGCCGGAGACGATGTACTCATCGGTCCTGCCAACAGCGTGGAAGAAGAAGTTCTGAATAAAGAAGAACGGTACGCCGGATGGGTCATTACGGACATCCTGCCCCGAAAAAACGATATGATCCGTCCGCCCATGGCCAATCTCAGCCATCTGTTTGTGGTTGTGCCCTGCGCCAGTCCGAAACCGGATCTGCTGATGGCGGACAAGCTGACCTGCATTGCGGTGCATAAGAATATTACCCCCGTGTTCGTGATCAATAAAATGGACATGGACCCGGAAATGAACGAGCAGATCTGCCATACTTATGCTCTGGCCGGTTTTCAGGCATTTCCCCTGAGTGCGGCAACGGGTGAAGGTGTGGCGGCGCTGGAGAACTACCTCTATTCGGAAGCCGAAAAAGCACAGAAAGCGGGTTCTCCCATGCGTGCGGCCTTTGCGGGCGTGTCGGGGGCGGGAAAGTCCACTCTGATGACCCGGCTCTATCCGGATCTGCAGCTGAAGACCAATACGGTCAGCGCAAAAATCGAAAGAGGCCGGCATACCACCAGACACGTGGAGCTGTACCCGGTCAAGGCAGGAGAATACACCTATTTTCTGGCAGATACGCCCGGATTCTCCATGCTGGACTTTACACGCTTCAATTTCCTGACCGCGGAAGAACTGCCGGAGAGCTTTCCGGAATTTGCTCAGTGCATCGGAAACTGCCGGTACACCAAATGTACCCACACCAGAGAAGAAGGCTGTGCGGTGCTGGAAAAGGTACAGCGCGGCGAAATGGATGCGGGACGACAGCAGAACTACATTGCCATCCGCGAGGAAATTCTGAAAAAGCCCGAATGGAAGCGGCAGAAGGAAGCGGAAGGAAAAGCACCCGGAAAACGGAGACGGTAAAACTATGAGCAGCAAAACAGCACTTGTATTCACCGGCGGAATGTGCAATTTGGAGAGAATCCGCAGCACCCTCCCGACGGATCCATGGATGATCCTGGCGGCGGACAGCGGATACCATAAAGCCGCCGCTCTCGGCATGAAACCCCACAAGCTGGTGGGCGATTTCGACTCCCTCTTCGATGGAAGAGAGGACGGGAAACTGCCGGAGGATGTGGAGATCTATAAGTCTCCCTGTGAGAAGGACGAAACGGATACCATGCTGGCCTGCGAGATCGCCGTGGAAGCCGGAGCGGAAGAAATCATCATCATCGGCGGCACAGGCGGACGGGCGGATCATGGCCTGTCGAATATTCTGTATCTGGAAAATCTGGACAGACGGGGCATCCGTGCACTGCTGACCGACGGCGAGAACCGGATTCAGGTCCGACACGACTGTACGGTAAAACTTGCGGACCGGAAGGGATATTTCTCCGTATTCGCTCTGGACAGCTGTACCGTGACCCTGACCGGCTGTAAATATCCTCTGACGGAAGCGAAGTTAGAGCGAGCCATGCCCTATGCGGTGAGCAACGAGGTAGCGGGTGAGGAAGCCTGCATTGCGCTCACGGGATATGCGGTGATCATGGAAAGCATAAAGTAACCGGATGGACGGCGTATACATATACTGAAACTGTCGGAGAGCATTGGACTGCCTGACAGGAGGATTTGTATGAAAGTCGTAATATGGAAAAGTCCGAAGTTTGCGATCCCGTTTCTGCGGCGGTTTTTCCGTCTGGGAAGAGGCTGAGGATATACATCCGCCACAACCGAATAAAAAAATCCGGAGGTACGTTCTGTATCTCCGGATTTTCAATTTTTAAAGTTTTTGCGGAGCTTTTTTCAAAAAGCGACCCTGTTTCATTCAGACAGACTCAGCCGTCTACTTCCACAATTCCGTTTTCCTTGACAGTGATCATCATGCCGTCCTTGACATACTGCAGGAATTCTTCTCCAAGGGAATCCACAACGGGCATGGAAACGCCGTCCACCCAGACATCTGCCAGAACCGCACCGGCGGCTGCCAGCGAGTCGATATGGTTGGCAAATAGCATGCAGGCGGGGTTTCTTTCCATGGCGCAGGCGCAGTACAGTACAAGACCGCCGGTGGTGGAGCCGATGGTCTGAGGCAGGCAGAGTGCTTTACCGATCAGAGGCTTGCCGTGGAGTTCTTCGTTGTTCTGGTCACCGCACTTGACTTCCTTGTCACCGAACTGCAGTGCCATCTGGAAGGAAGCAAGGGTATTGAAGCCCTGGGTGGTTACAACGGCTTCGGCTGTAACGGTACCGGGTGTGATTACGCGTCCCTGAAACTGTTTCATTACTTCTTACCTCCTGTGATCGCAGTGAGAATTTCTGCATCGGTGTAATATCTTGCGCTGGTGTAGGTGCGCAGCTTGTTGGAAGAGGTGATGACGGGCATCTTCTTGCACAGCGGATTGTTCATGTACATCAGCGGGCAGATGTAGGATGTGATTACGCCGGTTGCTTTCAGACGTGCTGCATAGCCGGTCTTTTCGAAAGCTTCCAGTACCTTGGGGGCAGCGGTGAATACGGTGGGAATGGTGACTTTCTTCTTGCCGTTCTTCTGCAGTTCGGCTTCGATCTTGTCGGTCCAGTCCTTGAGCTGTTCCAGGGACAGATGAGGACATCCCACAAAGCACAGCTTGGGCGCGGCATCGGGATTCTTCCAGATGACAGGATAATTCTTCTGTACTCTTTCCAGTTCCGCGTCGTCAATGATGTATTCCTTTGCCCCTTCGGCAATCAGGGATTCACCCAGTTCCACAGCTTCGGGAGTCAGACCGTCGATGTGGTAAAGCCCCACAGCACCGTTGGAAGCGGTAGCCGCACCGAAATCCTTCAGATAAGCGCATGCTGCATCGTTCAGTTCCGTGCCGATCCACTGATCCAGACCCATAACATAGGGCACATCTTCCATAACCTTCATGCCGATGGCGGACCCCAGCAGCTGAGCTTCGGGCTTCTTGGTGGTCTGAACCTTGATGACCCAGGTGGCTTTTCTGCCTTCGTCGGTCAGCAGTCCGAAGTAGGGAACATAGCCGACGATGGAACCCATAATATCAATAATACCGGAGTTTCGGTTGCATCTTGCACCCAGAACGGAGTTGGCGTAAACTACCGCGCTGGATTCTGCCCAGGACAGAACGTCGCCCTTCTTCGGCTTGTTGCCCATTTCATCCATGTAGCAGGTGCAGCTGAAGGCATCCTTGTCCATCAGCCCCAGCTTGTTCAGCTGTTCTTCGTAGAAATCCTGCTTGGTATACATGAACTTACGGAATACCAGATTCTGCAGGAAATTGGCGGGTACATTGCTGTCCAGAGGACGGGGGTCCACGGAGAATTTCTGTTCCGAGAAAACACCCGCATCCAGAAGCTGCTGCATCAGATCATACACAGGCGCCATAACCTTCAGACCGAAGGAAGTAACCAGATGGTTGTATTCGGAGGTGATGGGCACCAGCTTTTCCGCTTCAAATGCATCCCCGTACATCACGAGGGTTTTCATAACCTTGGCGAGGGTCTCACCCTTCTCGCCGTCCAGGATTGCCTGTTGTTCTTTCGTCAAAATCATGATACATTCTCCCTAAAAATCAGAGTTTCATACATACGGACCATGCGCCCCAGATAACCGTTCTCAGATTACCTACCTGATCGGCATCGCCGATTACATGGATGTGCTTGCCCTTGACTGCCAGAGGTGCGGGATTGTAACCCACGGACATAATCACGGAATCGGCGGGAATGTCGAAGGTCTTGCCTTCCTTGTCCTTTACGGTAACATTACCGTCGCCGATGGCACAGAGGGCGGTTTCCAGATGTACCGGAACCTTGTTGGTCTTGAAGAAATCGCGGAGATAACTGGTGTTGGCCAGACAAATACCCTTGGTGGTGATCAGGTCGTCCTGCATTTCCACAATGGTCGGCTTCTTACCCTGCAGATACAGCTCGTAAGCAATTTCACAGCCGGTCAGACCGCCGCCGATGATGGTAACGTTCTCGCCCACTTCTGCCTTACCCAGCAGGAAATCCACAGCTTCCACAGCCTTGTCCGCACCCTGTACGGGAATCTTCTTGGCCTTGGCACCGGTAGCCACGATGATCTCATCCGCATCCAGGGACTTCACATCGGTGATCTCGGTGTTCAGCTTTACTTCGATGGGCTGACGGGACAGCTCGCGGATATACCATGCGATCAGAGCACGGTCCTTTTCCTTGAAGGAAGGAGCCGCAGCTGCAATGAACACACCGCCCAGCTCGCCGCTCTTTTCGTACAGCGTCACCTTATGTCCGCGCTTGGCACAGAGAATAGCCGCTTCCATACCGCCGATACCGCCGCCGATAACAGCGATCTTCTTCTGCTTTTTGACAGGAGCAACATAATACTTGCGGGACTGCATGGTTTCGGGATTCAGCGCACAGCGTGCCAGCCCCATGGTGTCGGTCAGATCCTGGGTATTGGCGTGTCCCTTGGAGGAAGAGAAATTGAAGCAGCCGCTGTGACAGCAGATACAGGGCTTGATGTCTTCCAGACGGTTTTCGATCAGCTTGGTAACCCATGCCGGGTCGGTGAGGAACTGACGTGCAACACCCATCGCATCGATTCTGCCGTCCGCTACAGCCTTGGCACCCACTTCGGGATCCATACGGCCTGCGCAGACTACGGGGATATTCACGAATTCCTTGATGTGTGCCACGTCGTCCAGGTTGCAGTTTTCGGGCATGTACATCGGCGGATGTGCCCAGTACCAGGAGTCGTAGGTACCGTTGTCCGCGTTGAGCATATCGTAGCCGGCATCTTCCAGATACTTGGCCGCTCTTTCGGATTCCGCCATATTTCTGCCCACTTCGGTGTATTCTTCACCGGGCATGGCACCTTCGCAGAATCCCTTCATCTTGGATTCTACGGAATAACGCAGGGAAACGGGGAAATCTTCGCCGCAGGCTTCCTTGATGGTCTTGACCACTTCTGCCGCAAAACGGTAACGGTTTTCGAAGCTTCCGCCGTAGTCGTCCGTACGCTTGTTGAAAAATTCGATGGAGAACTGGTCCAGCAGATAACCTTCGTGTACTGCGTGTACTTCCACACCGTCCACACCGGCATCCTTACACAGCTTGGCAGTCTTGCCGAAGGCTTCGATGATCTCATGGATCTGTTCCACGGTCATTTCGGGACAGATGATGTCGTGGGCCCAGCGGGAAGGCTGTTCACTGGGGCTGGCCAGCTCGTGGGAGGTATCGATGATGGGCTTGACGAGGGCACGGGTGAATTTGTTCTTGTGCAGAGGCGCTACCAGCTCGGTGATCGCCCAGGAACGACCCATACCGGCAGTCAGCTGGATAAACAGCTTGGCACCGGTCTTGTGGATCTCGTCCATGAATTCCTTCAGTTCTTCGAACATCTTCGGATTCTGCCACAGCCACTTTCCCCAGAAGGTATCTCTCAGAGGAGCGATACCGGGAATGATAAGACCTACATTGTTGTTGGCTCTTTCCAGAAAGAGTTTTGCGGCTTCCTTGTCAAAGTGACATCCGCCCAGCTCAAACCAGCCGAACAGGGAAGTACCGCCCATGGGACACATAACGATACGGTTTTTGATTTCCACATTACCGATCTTCCAGGGGGTAAACAGCGCTTCGTATTTTTTGTCTGTCTGTTGCATGGTTGCTTTTTCCCTTCGTAAAATTGTGATTTGGAATCGCCCGGACGGCAGCCGGTTCCGATGTGGCTCCACCCGTGGCACAGGTACGCAATGATATACAGATATGATACCACAAATCGGTTGTTTTTTCAACAAGTTTGTGTAAATATAATAAGTTATCGGAAGAAATTTCCGATCTTTCGTCATTTGTAAATATTTCTCCCGTGCAAAAACCGGGTTTTTCAATGTTCTTGACTCTGTCAGGAAGATGTGTTATAATAAAAGGAGAACATCTGAAATTTCCATTTTTACATAAATGCAGGAGGTTTGTTATGTCCAGATCCGGAATTGTATTTGCCGGAAATATCCTTGCCGACGTTGTCAAGAACATTACCGGTTTCCCGCAGGTGGGTATGCTTGCCACCATTACTTCCGTAAAACAGGCAGTAGGCGGCGCTGTGCCCAATACAGCCATCGACCTTGCGAAAATAGATCCTACCGTGCCGATCAAGGCAATGGGCAGAGTGGGCGATGATGCCTACGGCCAGTATGTCACCGGCATGATGCAGTCCCACGGCATCAACACCGACGGCGTAATTGTAACCCCGGATGTGCCCACCAGCTTCTCCGACGTTATGAGCGACATAACCACCGGTGAACGTACCTTCTTCCATGCAAGAGGCGCCAATGCCCTGTTTGCACCGGAGGATATTGACGTGGATGCACTGGACTGCGATATTTTCCATATCGGCTATATCCTGCTGCTGGATACCATGGACGAAGCGGATCCGGAATACGGCACCAGACTGGCGGGACTGCTGGCCAAGATCCAGGCAAAGGGTATCAAGACCTCCATCGACGTGGTCAGCGATTCTTCTCTCCGTTTCAAGGAAAAGATTGTCCCCGCTCTGAAATACTGCAACTATGCCATCATGAACGAAATCGAAGGCTGCGGCGTGTCCGGCCTGAATCCCCGTAAGGAAGACGGTTCCATTGATACGGACAATATGTACGCCACCATGAAGCAGATGATGGATCTGGGCGTCAAGGACCGTGTGATCCTCCACAGCAAGGAAGCGGGCTTCATGCTCACAGCAGACGGTACCTTCCGCACGGCAGAGGCCATCGACATTGATCCTGCGCTCATCGCCGGCAAGGTCGGTGCGGGAGATGCATTCTGTGCGGGCAGCCTGTACGGCCTGTACACCGGAATTGATGACGATCGTCTGCTGGATTTTGCCTCTGCGGCAGCCGTATGCAACCTGACCGCGGCGGATTCTGTCAGCGGTATGCGCACAGCGGAAGAAATCTGGAAGATCGTTGAAAACGGCAAGCTGGACTGAAGGAAAATCGGAAACGGAGATACTACTATGACAAAAAATGCGGTAATCATCGGCGCAGGCAATATCGGACGCGGGTTTGCGGCGCAGATTCTGTACGAAGGCGGATACAATGTATGCTTTGTGGATGTATCCGAAGTAATTGTAAATGCCCTGAACGAACGGCATGAATATCCCATCGAAATTGTAAAAACCGGCGCATCCCATAAGGTAATGGTGCGTAATGTTTCCGCGGTGAACGGGAACGACAGAGAAAAAGCCTGCCGTGTGATTGCGGACTGTGATATCTGCGTTACCTGTGTCGGTGCCAAGGCGCTGAAGTTCATCATCCCCAATCTGGCCGGCGGTATCAAGCTCCGTCACAGCGAATCCGGCAGACCCTTCAATCTGCTGATCTGCGAAAATCTGATGGATGCGGACAAGTATATCCACTCCCTGCTGGAACCCGAACTGACGGCGGATGAACTGGCGAACGTGGGCCTGATCGAAACTTCCGTAGGCCGTATGGTACCCGTACCGGATCCGGAACTGGCGAAGATCGATCCCCTGCTGGTCCGTGCGGAAAGCTTTCTGGATCTGCCCTGCGACAAGGATGCCTTCAAGGGAGAAGTTCCCAAAATGCCCGCTCTGTCCCCCATCTCCCCCTTCCGCTTCATCATCGAACGGAAGCTGTACATCCACAACATGGGTCACGCCATCTGTGCCTACCTGGGTATGCTGAAGGGATACACCTACATCAGCGAAGCCATCGCCGACCCGAAGATCCGTCTGATCGTGCGTGAAGCCATGACGGAAAGTGCGGTTGCTCTGGCCAAGCGATTCAACCAGCCCTTTGATGTGCTGATCGAACATACGAACGACCTGATCCGCCGCTTCGGCAATACGGCACTGGGCGATACCTGTGCCAGAGTCGGTGCGGACATTCCGAGAAAGCTGGCCAACGCCGACAGACTGACCGGCGCATCCCAGTCCGTAACGGAAGCCGGCGGCCGACCTGTATTTATCGCGGCAGGTGCAGCTGCGGCTCTTTGCGTATACATCCGTGAAAACGGCGGCGATCCGGCTGAAGCATTTGCTTCCCTGACCGGCGTATCCGAAGGCATGTATGCACAGACCGCTTTGGTGCTGTACGAAAAGTTCGCCTCCGGTGCGGATTTCACGGAGATCACCGCAGCGGCCGACGCCATTCTGGCATAAGAAAACAGAAATACAGCTTCCACACCGTTTCCTGCCAAACACAGGATGCCGGTGTGGTTTTTTTTGTCCGGATACCGGATATTCCGCGAAAACTGCCGCATAGTGAAAACCCGTTGACTTGCCGGGAAAAATACGATACAATGTAGATGTCGACAGAACAAAGTGATGCATCAAGGAGGAGAGAATGAAATACAGAATCGAGATAGTACCGGATCAGACGGAGGATCTGCTCATTAGTGCCAGAGAATCCTCGCCGGTGCTGGAGCAGATCGAAAAACTGCTCAGAGAAACGCCGGATGTGCTGTACGGATACGGTGAAGAGGGGATTGTCAGACTGACACCGGAGATTGTATACGGATTCTTCACGGAGGGGAACAGAGTATATGCTTCTGTCCGAGATGGGAAACTGCAGGTGAAGGAACGGCTGTATACGCTGGAAGAAATGTTTCCAGAGGATTTTGTGAAGGTGAATCAGTCCTGCCTGATCAATATTGCAAAAATCCGGAAGTTCGATACATCCATCGGCGGCTCGCTTCTGGTGATCCTCCAGAACGGATTCCGGGACTATGTTTCCCGCAGACAAATGAAAATTGTGAAAGAAAGGCTTGGTTTATAATATGAATCCTTACGTAAAATCTTTTTTGCACCGCGGTATGCTTTTCGGCGGTTTCGGCCCCATAATCGCCGCCATTGTTTTTGCGATACTCGGCTGTACTTTGCCGGATTTCTCCCTCACGGGCGGACAGGTGTTCTCGGCGGTGGTATCCACATACATCCTCGCCTTTATTCAGGCAGGCGTCAGCGTGTTCAACCAGATCGAGCACTGGTCCGTGGGCAAATCCCTGTTCTGCCACCTGACGGTATTGTACCTTGCCTACGCGGCATGCTATATCCTGAATTTCTGGATTCCCTTTGAACCGATGGTACTGGTGATCTTCACGGTAATTTTTGTTGTGTGCTATTTCGTCGTATGGCTCACCGTGTATTTCTCCGTCAGAGCCGCGGCCAAACGGCTGAACCGGAAGCTCGGATAAACAATAATGAAAAAACAGACCGGCATCACGGAATATGGATGTCGGTCTGTTTTGCTGTGTTACGGAACAAAGATTTCCCGGATGGTCAATGTATCTTCCGTGGCGGTAAAGATAAAGGGCATTCCCGGATAGGGATCGTAGGTTTTCAGATACTCGAAGAAGATATGCGAATCCCGTGTGGAGATCCACCGTTCGTCGTTTGCGGTGTAGCTGTCGTCTTCCTGCCCGTTGAACTGTTCCCACCAATCGAAGAAGATGAAATTCGTGAATTCCGGCAGAACCAGTTTGGTGATCGACTCATCCGGATCGTGGATGTAGTAGCCGTTTGGCATATCCTTCCAGTCCAGCTCCAGCTCAGCGATCCTTTCGGTATCCGCAGAGGTAATGAATTCCACAATATTCAGATCCAGACTGTACAGGGTGCGTGAGTAGGGTTCCACAGTCCAGTCTTGGATGATGGCGGTGAAGGTTACTTCCTGCTTTTTACGCCATCCTCTGTATATATCCAGAGCGCTTGCTTTATAGTACGATTCTTTCGTCTCTTCAGGCGTTTCGTCCGGCAAGGCACCGGTGTTGTAAGTGGAAATGCGTGTGTATACCGCGTCCCCGTTATCCGTGCTGTTGTTCCGATGCAGAATCAGAAGGGGCTTTGCGCCTCTGACCGCTTCGGTGATCCAGCCGTCTTCCATGACCATACCGGCAATGTCGGGTACATTTTCCGGTTTGTCCGGTTTGAGCCTGTATTCCAGCTGATATACTTCCAGTATACAGTTGTCTTCTTCGGGAATCTCCGTTTCCGCCAGTTTTTTCAGCTCCGTGATCTTTGCACCTTCAATGGTGTATGAGATGTTTTCAAAAGCCGCTGACTGAGGACTCAGGAGATTGTGATTGTCGATTTCCTCTTTCACAAGGGCAGCGGCCCAATCCATGACAGCCTGGGGAACGGTGTAGTCAAAATCCATGGAAATGATAAGGGATTCTCCGTTTTCCCATTGTCCCGGTTCGTATACGGTGACAGGAGTTTCGGTCATGGGCTCCCATTCGCTGTCGGCACCGTTCCGGGTGTAGAGAACACCTACATATACACTCCTGTCCTCTGCGGTATAAATGATTTCCAGATTGTTTTTCTTCACGCTGCCCCGGATGGCGAAGGGCGTATTCACAAGCGTTCCGACATTCATATCGCAGGCTTTTTCATAAGCCGCTGCCAGAAGCTCCGGCGGTACATCATCGGAGGGGGACGGCGATGTGCTGTAGCTGCCGAATGCATCCCGGTAGAATGCGATGCGCACATGACGGATGCGGTCGGTTTCGTAGAATTCCACCCCCACATATGCACCGTTTTCGCTGCAGATGATACTGCCGGTGTCCCGATCCAGAGTCAGACCCTGTTCAATGGCAAGCTGTTTGGCCAGCGGCCATGCGGTTTCGTAGAACCATGCAGTGGGAATACCGAACAGATCCTGCTCATCGTCGATGGATTCCAGCATTGTTTCCGGCATAGTTTCAAGCGGCTCTTCCACTTCCAGCAGTATAAAGGAAAAATTCTTGAAAAAGCTTGTGAACCATTCAATATCCTCTTCCGTGAAATGCAGTACCTGCACGGTCACATACTGGTCCCCGGGACTGCAGCTGACGGACAGAATCTTATCCTGAAACCGCACAATCTCGGAAGCGGAGATAGCTGCCGTTTTGTATTGCCAGATTTGTCCCTGCTGCCGTTTCAGCTCATCATAGGAAAGCTTTTCTTCGGAAATATGGGAGGCAAGAACGGTCATTCCACCGACAGAATCCCCTTCAAGAGTGGGAGAGGGCGGATTGGTGTCGGGGGTGTCCCTGGTAAAGCTGTTCTCGTAAATATCCAGAAACCGGGTGACGAAAGCCGCCTGATCCCGCTCGAGTGCTGTACCGGTTGTTACCTGCCAGCCGAATTTTTTGTACAGATCATAATTCCGGCGTGACAGAGTGCCGAGATCCTGTTCTTCCCGGATCAGGGCAATACCGTCGGCGTACAGCGCTTTCATGGTTTCAAAAGCCTTTTCGGGATCCTTGAACACCGCACGGCCGTATTTGTCCGCACCGATGGCAAAATCCGCGCTGATGCTTTCATAGAGCATCTTGTCCACATTGCCGATGCAGTCTTCCGCGTCGGGCTCGTATTCCCGTACCCACGGATTCCGCACAGTTACCGGATCGGTCAGGAAACAAACCGCCGTTACGGCACATACCAGCACCGCCAGCAGAATGATCCAAAACGCAGGCTTTTTGTAATGCAGTACGGACTTTACCCGGACTTTCACGCCCACTTCACCGAAGGCCAGAGGACAGGCAGAAATCAGCCGTCGGTTCACACTGCAGTCCAGAAGGGCCTGGGAATAATCCGCCCGTTCCGTACTGCCCATCCCACGGATCACCTTTTCATCGCAGGCAAGCTCAATATCCCGGCAGAACAGCACATAGGACAGCCAGATCACGGGATTGAACCAGTACAGCGTCAGCAGAAGAAATCCGAAGGGCTTCCACCAGTGGTCCCTGCGGCGGATGTGCGCCTGTTCATGGGCAATGACGTATTCCAGACTGTCATCCGGAAGTCCGAAGGGAATGTAGATCCTCGGCTTCACGATACCCAGTACAAAAGGAGAGAGCACATTTTCGCTGCAGAAAATATTGTCCCTGTACAAAACAGCACAGCGTACCCTGCGGCGGAGCAGAATATAGCTGATGAGAGTATAAACGCACATGGCTAACACGCCGAGCAGCCAGACCACCGAACAGATGGCTACGGTGATCTGCAGGGGATTCACGCTGTTGCCGGGAAGGGGCGTGTTGGAATCTACGATGATGGGATTGACCACATTGTTGATCACGGGCACGCCGCTGGTGATGAACGGCCGGGTGTTGAATTCGATATTCATGGGAATGGTTTCGGCGCTGGGGATCAGGCTGACCGTGCTTTCCGGCGTAAACGGCAGAAGCAGACGGAGTG
This sequence comes from Oscillospiraceae bacterium, assembly GCA_015063745.1. Lineage (GTDB taxonomy): Bacteria > Bacillota > Clostridia > Oscillospirales > CAG-272 > UMGS1696. The sequence goes on from SVTO01000007.1 coordinate 23,841, forward strand.
CCACCATCCCCCAGAGCAGAACATTCCCCCATTTCGGCGCTTTTTTCAGTACCAGCCGCAGAATCACCACCGCCAGCACAAGCCATCCCGCCGAAATGCTCATGTTCAAAAGTTTCAGAAAAACTTCGTTCATTGTTCCTCTCCTTCCCGCATCCGGTCAATCATCCGCTGGATCTCGTCGATCTCCTTTCCGGACAGCTTCTGCCGCCTGGTAAATGCCGCAATAAACGCGGGCAGGGAACCTTCGAATTTTTTCTCCACCAGTTCATCGATCTCCCACGCCTGTACTTCATCCTTGGATACAAGGGAGGTAACGATGGTGTTCTCGTTCTTCAGAACCCCTCTGTCGGAGAGTCTTTTGATAACGGTATAGGTCGTACTGGTCTTCCACCCCAGCTGCTGTTCGCAAAGCTTTGCCAGAAGCGGACTTTTGATGGGTTCGTTCTCCCACAGAATCAGACAGAACCGGTATTCACTTTCAAATATTTTCGGTGTTTCCATAGGAACTCCTTTCATTCTAATGCGTTAGACTACAGTTATATTCTAACACGTTAGAATGAAGTTGTCAATAGGGGGAGAGCAAATTTTTCTAAAAAAAAACTCCGGAAATGCAATTTCGCATCTCCGGAGTTTGCATAAAAGGATTATTCAAAAGTTACGCCGGTGTAATATACATCGTTGTCGTTTGCATAGATCAGACAGTCGATCACGTTATCCTGTACGTAAGTACCTCGATGGCCGCTAATACAGAAGGATTCTGCTGTGAATTCACCGAGAGTCTTTGTCTGAGTCAGTGCCCAGCCGTTTGCGGTTTCGAAGTATACGTCAATCTTTGCACCTTCTTCGCCGATGTTGCAGATGAGCAAATACAGCGTATCATCCGTGGTCGTTACGGCACGAATGGCGGATTTCTCGGTCAGACCGTCCACGGCCAGTTCTTCCACAGATACCAGTTCCAGTCCGTTATAAACAGCGTGGTAGTGCTTGGTTGTATTGGCGATACGTTCTGCATTGTCGTGAACATCCATATCATCCAGATCCACCTGATAATACGTATAGAACACATGCAGTTTACCGTCAGCGTCCATGAAAGCATCTCCCGTATTTCCCATCTCTGCCACAGACCAGATACCGTCCGCTTTTTCATCCGTGTAGGGAGCCTGGATAACTACAGTTTCCATAGTGCCGATACGGTTCAAATCCGGAATATGGAACAGAGAAATGGAATCCTTGAGATTGATTGTACGGCCTACATAATCGGGACCATCCGCGAGAGTATGAGGATCTACCACATGGGAAGCTACAAGGTAGACACCTTTTTCACCGTCCGGGAAGGAATAGAAATTGGTGTAATAACCCTCATCAACAGAAAACATAGAGAGCCTTGCTCTCTTGCTGAATTCCAGGGATTCAAGGGTCATGGTATTGGCGGATACACTGATCATGCCGGGGGTTTCCTGCGGCATGAGAAAACCGTTGATGGAAAGAACATGGGTTTTGCCGGTTTCTTCGTTTGTGAATACATCAATTTGCTGAAGCACGTTTTCCCAGGGACTGTAATTCAGGGTGATGGTGTTGGCGGTTACCGTATCCGCAGCGGGATCAATACAGTATACTTCCGTACCGTGAGGAGGGAATACATAGATTTTGCCGTCGCCCAGCTGTTTGATGGTCAGATATTTATCCTTAAAGGACTGATAACTGCCGGTATACAGAATGGAAGCGGAATTATCCTCGTGAATCTTGGCTATACAGAAATATTCAGTACAGTCATACACGCTGTATCTGTCATGAACATATTTGTAGACAAAAGCAGCGTAGGTGCCGTTTTCGGTATGGACAATCTGGTGTGTGTGTGCATCTGAATAGGCATTGTACTTATAGTACTCGTCGATAATTAAATCCGTATCTGCAAGAATATTCTGCAATTCCGAAACACTTCCGTCCGCCAGAGAAATATGGAAAGTGTATACAGTACGGGGAGACGGATCTCGTGTGTAGAAGAAACAGCTCAAAACATCGTCCTGGAGAGAGCCATTTCGGGGAGCACTGATAGAAGAGGAAAAAGAACTTACGTCATCAAAAGTATGCGTGTTCATTAAAGTCCATGTTTTGCCAAGGGGATCATTTGCTTTATAGATGTATATTTCCATAGGGATAACACGTTCGCCAAAGATGATCATATACAGTGTACCATCCGTGTCCTGGCGAATCTGAGGTCTGTATTGTCTGGCGGGATCTTCCGCAGGCATTTCGACAGGCATTTCGATTTGTTCGTTGAAAATACATTCCATGCCGTCGTATATCGCATGGCGATACTGGTAATCCGGATCCAAGTCGGGACAATTGCCGCCCAGGTCGTATTTATGGAACAAATATGTAATGTGCATATATCCGTCTGCATCCACAAATACACCGCCGTCCTGGTTGTTGGCTGCGATGGACCAGACTCCTTCCTGGCCTCTTTCCGAGTAAACTTCCTGAATGGTGGTATGGGTTATATTCTCAGAGGAAGTAAGGTCAGGAATATGGAACATGCGAAGTTCGTCAAAGGTTCTGAGATTAGTCACCGGAGAAACAATCAGATCTGTCAGAGGAGCCAGGTAGTTATTACGTTCACCTACAATGTAGGCACCGCCGTTTCCGTCCGGGAAGGGGAAAACGAAAGTATGACGGCCCAATTTTTCAAAAATATGGTAGACACCTTCCGGATTCCAGCGCATACTTTCCAGATCAAACACAAACCATTCCATTACATAGTCTGCGCTTTCCTGGGTGTTTTTGGCAGGATTGCCGTTGCAGAAGGCATATATTTTCCGGTTTTCAAAATCGAACATTGCGGAGGAATAACCAAGAGCATACCCGGAATTAAAGATCGGTGTTTCTCTGCAAGTACTTACCGCATCGGTTTCAGCATCCAGGATATAGGTTGCCAGAGTTTTGTTGCCGGTGGCAATTACAAAAATATCTCCGTTTGTATCCTGGCCGATATTCAGGTGTACAGTGGAAGCTGTAGGATCCAAGGTATCAAAATACAGCAAGGCTACCTCGTTGTCCGGTGTAATTTTAGCAATATAGAACTCCGTTCTGGTCGCCACAGAAGAGTTATCGGTATCGACCCAGTTTTTGACAAACGCCACATAGTCCCCTCTTTCTGTGCGGCAAATACGCATCTGCTGACCACCGTGACAAGCCGGTTCAGCATATGGAGTCGAGTGGGTAAGACTCATTTCGTTTGCTTTCAGAATACTTTCCACATCTTCAATGGAAATCTGATGTGCCGAAGGTGTCAGAACCGGTTCGGTTTCTGCTTCGGTAACAGCTTCGGTTTCGACAGTTTCCGCTGCGGTTGTGTCGGTTTCGTCAACAGTAGTTTCACCGCATCCGACAAGCAGCAGAGCGCCCAGAAGCAGGGCGAAAAGTATAATTTTGATGCTTTTCATGAATGTAAATCCTCCCTAGAGATTCAATAAATTCCGGTTTATAAGGAAAAATTTTTATCTTTTTACTTCCGCCCGTTCCACCTCGGTAATTCAATGCATTTTCAGTGAAGATAACTCCATTTGGGCAGGGAGAAGTTCAGTCTTGTTAAAAGCTTGTGGAAAAGATATGTACACACTCCTGATACATCAGGAATAGAAAATCTCAGAAACATACTGCTCGAATCAGACAGAACCGGTATTCATTTTCAAATATTTTCGGTGTTCCCATAGGAACTCCATTCATTTTAATGCGTTAGATCACAGTTCCATTCTGACACGTTAGAATAGGGGTGTCAATAGGGGAGAGCAAATTTTTTCAAAAAGACGAAAATTACGCCATAGTGGCCAGCATGGCTTCGCTGACTTCGTACTGCATGGGCTTGCCTTCCTTGAACAGATCGAATTCGGCCATCATGTATTCACCCATCCGGCGTACCTCATCGCCCTTACTGCCGGCGATATGCGGTGTCAGAAGACAGTTGGACAGAGAATAGAAGGGATGACCCTCTTCCGGCGGTTCGGGATAGGTTACATCCAGCAGAGCCGTCAGATCGGGACGTTCGGTCAGCACTTTTACCAGATCGTCTTCCACAACCTGCGCACCACGGCCGGTATTGATGAACACACCGTATTTTCTCATGCGGTGGAACAGATCGTATGTCAGCATACCCCTGGTCTGCGCGTTGTTTGCCAGATGGTTGGAAACCACAAAGGAACGCTCGAATACTTCGGTCAGACTACACTTTTCCACACCCAGCTTTTCGGCTTTTTCATCCGCCAGGAAGGGGTCAAACACAACAACCTCAAGTTTGTACTGCTTCAGCATCTGAATCACCTGACGGCCGATCATTCCGGCACCGATGATACCCACGGTTTCTCCGTAGTTGCCGCGTGCAGTGCCGGCAGCCCACCCGGCAGGTTCATATCCATCAGATTTGAAGAGACGAATCGCCGGGAAATAACCCGTGTTGGCAAGAATGATCTGTGCAACGGTATATTCCGCTACAGGTACACCGTTAGCTGCCCATGCGCTGACCACGCGTACACCGCTGGCCAGGAAGGGACGGGCGAAACCCTGTACACTGCCCGCGCCGTAGAATACACACTTCAGACTGGGAAAATACACCTTGATCTCTTCTTCGGTGAAAGCAGGCATACCCCATGTGGAGAAGGCAACCTCCGTATCGACAAACTGTGTAGGATTTGCCAGGATATCTTCTTTTTTGTAAACTGTATCGATCATTTCACAGCGTTCCAGCAGAGCAGCGGTCGTTTTTTCACCGTATACCCGGCGGATATTGTGTGGAGAATTACAAAGGAATATAGCTTTCATGCGAGGCCTCCAATAATATTTTTCAGAGCTGCGGCTTCTGTTTCCAGGGTTGCCAGACGGTTGTCAGGCATAAATTCCAACAGAAGCGTACGAGGTGTGGCGAATTCCCGGATGTAGGAACGCCATTCTTCCGTAGCAGCGGCCAGAGGATACCGGGCTTGTGCTTTCCAGTTGTACACATGCAAATGACTGCAGTAGGGCGCGATGGCCTTTGCAGAGGCAATGTTTTCGGCAGGATCATCGTTCAGGGGCTGCCAGTACATCTGGAAATGAGGGGAATACATCTCCTTCATCAGCATAACTGCATCTTCGACCCGTTCTGTGAAGGTATTCTGATGACATTCCATACAGAGTGTTACATGGTTTTCGGCTGCGATCCGTTCCGCTTTGTGGCAAACATCGAACAGATTCTCTTTTTCTTCCGCTGTCATGTCCGCACCGGATTTGGTAGGTCCGCACCAGAGACGGAGAATATCTGTACCAAGCATTTTGGCAGCCTCGATGTGGGGCAGAAGTTCTTCCATGGGATTTACAGTGAGTCGGAAATAGGTGCCGTAGGAAGAACAACTGATGCCGTATTCTGTCTGCAGAGCTGCGATTTCGCGTACCTTGTCCGGTTCATTGGCAGGTGCGTGTACGTCGCTGCCCCATTCGATACAGGAAAGGCCGGCATTCTTCACAGCTTTTACAATATCCAGAGGACTGTGTTTTCGGAAAGAAATGGAAACCAGTCCAAGAGTGTACGCATTTGTCATTTCATATTCCTCCTCTGTCTTGCCAGTAATGTTTCAAACCATAATTCGGGATCGGGCATGGGGGAGACCGCATCAATACGGGATACTTCCCCCGCAGTAACTGTCCGGTTCTGTCTGATCTGTCCACCGCTCTGATCCGGTCTGCGGTCCACGAATGCGGAACCGTGCGTACCGATCGCATGGGCCGAGCAGATCATGGCGGAAAGCACCGCACGCTGGGTGATGACCATGTCGTACAGCTTGTACAGATCCGCCGTTTCGGATACATCCCCGATCTCGACATAGGAAAAGAAGTGATCGTGGAGATCGCATACTCTGTCAAAAAGATTCTGCATGCCTGCCGTATCCCTGTCAAAATCGGCCACGCGGCTCATTTCGGTCCGGAAAATCTCCCGGATTTCTCCGATATTGGATGTGCCGTAACGGATGGCGGGCAGGATGAAGGTCGGATTGCCCATGGGCTTTTCCGGCTGACGGGCGATGTGTTCCGCGGCACGGAGACTGCCCACCTGAGTGGAGTTCAGCGCACTGCCGCCGGGACGGTATACCCCGAAGGTTCCCGCAGCTTCTCCCGCTGTGTACAGACCGGGGACACCACTCTGCCAGTATCCGTCCACCAGAACACCGCCGTTGCAGTGCTGGGCGCATACCGCAATTTCCAGCCGTTCGCTCCACAGGTCAATACCGTGATCCGCATACAGCTCAATGGCACCCATGTTCATTTTGGCAAGCCGTTCGATGGGTGTACCGAACAGGGCGTCGGAGCGTTTCAGATAGTTGTACGCTTCCGCCGGGAGAACATCGAATCCTTTTTCCAGTCCCCTGGGATTGTGCAGGAAATCCAGATATACCCGGTTCCCCTTCTTCACTTCGGCAGCCACCAGCAGATCCACTCCGGATGAACCTTCGGTTTTGCGGGTATCAAAAGGCCACTGGTAGCCCTTGAGGAAGATAAGCCCCAGGGAATCCGTTCCCAGTGCATCGTAGAGAAATTCTCTTTCGTTTCCGTCTTCGTCCACGGAAATATACCGGGGCAGTACCTGCTGGTATGTACCCGACAGATTCCAGCGAAATTTCGTGCTGGCAATGCCGTACTGCCATTCTTCCAGATTCACAAGCTCTGCACCCGCTTCCACGGCCAGTCCCGTCGCACCGTGCTGGCTTTCGGGATATACGGTGTTTTTGTAGATCCCCGCAGGACCGCCGGTGCACAGAATCACATTCCGGCAGGCGATTACGGAAACCTCTCCCGTCACAACGGAGACAGCGGCTACACCGGAAACACCATTTTCATCGGTCAGAATCCGGATGGCTCTCTGAAAATCAATGATCTCAATGCCCTTGCCAAGTACGGATTTCTCCAGCGCCTCGGTCATATATCTGGAGGTCAGCGGTCCGCAGGATGTGGCACGGCTGCGGGGATCGTGGTCGGTTTTGTAACCGGCGTATTCCCCGTATTCGTTGGTGGGGAAGGGAACACCCAGCTCCACAAGACGCATGAAGCATCTGGCGGAATAAGCCGCTTCACACAGGGCGTGTTCCCCCATGACACCGCCGCCGGAGTAAAGCGTATCCGCCATTTCCCGCACGCTGTCGCCGTCACTGCCGCAGAGGGACAGCTTGTAATAGGTCTGCTTGTCACTGCCCGTATTCCGGGAGGTACCCATGAACCGGCCTTCGGTGAGGATGGCAATGTCCCGGATACCGAAATCGTACAGGCGGTCGGCGGCATTGAATCCGGCACAGCCCGTTCCGATGATGAGTGTATGATAACTGTTTTTCATAAGCTTCTGATGTGCATACCGCCGTCCACGATCAGCGATGTGCCGGTTGTGTAGCCGAAGGTACCGTCACACAGGGCAACGACTGCCTTGGCCACATCTTCGGGCGTACCCCAGCGTCCCATGGGTACCAGTCCGTCCTCGATCAGGCGGTCGTATTTTTCCTTGACCGCTTCCGTCATACCGGTGGCAATGATGCCGGGACAGATTTCGTTCACCGTGATTCCCGTTCCGGAAAGACGGTCGGCAAACAGCTTTGTGATCATGGAAACACCGGCTTTGGAAATGCAGTATTCCCCGCGGCTGGTGGAGCTGGTGTATGCCGAGCAGGAGGAAATATTGACGATGGCCCCGCCCTTACCCTGCTTTACCATGATGTTGGCCGCCGCCTGGGTCAGAAACAGCGTCCCCTTGGTGTTGATGCCCATGACGAAATCATAGCTTTCCTCGGTCATTTCCAGAATATCTCTGCGCACCTTGGGCGCCACACCGGCCACATTCACCAGTACCGTGATCTCACCGGCTTTTTCAGCTGTTTCCAGAAGTTTCGCACGGTCGTCTCCGCTTGATACATCGCCCTGTACATAGGTAATGTCCAGACCGGCAAAATCCGTGAGATCGGGTTCACCGCTGCGGCCCATACCGATAACCTTATAACCTTTCTGTGCCAGCAGAATCGCGCTTGCCTTGCCGATTCCTCCGGCCACACCGGTTACTACTGCAATACGCATCTTTTTACCTCCGTGATTATCCGTTTTTCTTCAGAATTTTGTCTCTGTATAATTCTCTGTAGTATTCATTGAAAATCGCACAGCCGGAAACCTGCTTGTTCCGCATCAGCTCCGTACACTTGGAGCAGGCCAGACAGCATTTCTTTGCCGCAAATTCTCCCGCCAGCCAGTCTCTGTATACCATGGGATACGCCAGCCACATTCTGCCGATGCCTACGAAATCGCAGACACCGTCCGCAAGCTGACTTTCGCATTGTGTGAACAGGTCGTCTCTGTAATAGGAAAGACCGGAGCCGACGAGGAAGAGGGAGGGGAACTTTTCCTTGATGTGCTTTTCCACCGTAACAAACCGTGCCAGACCGGTTTCGGGTGTTTCCGGCGGGGTATAAGCGCCCTTGCGGTAGGGACGGTTGATGTGGGGATTGTAATAGGGATTGCCGATGGTCACGTTCAGGATCTGCAGACCCGCACCGATCAGCGCTTCGATCAGCCGGTCAGGCTCGGTGAAATCCAGTTCGTTCTGTTCGGTCGTGCCGAAACCGTAGGGCTTCGGTACCATATCGGCCACGCTGAGTCTGGTGGTCAGCAGAACATCTCCGGAAACAGCCTCACGGACAGCGCGGAAGCAGTCGAGATACAGTCTGGTGCGGTTTTCAAAGCTGCCGCCGTATCTGCCGGGACGGTTGAAAGCGGAGAGAAGCTCCTGGAAAAGGTACCCGTGACAGGATTTGATGTCCACCCCGTCAAAACCCGCTTCCACAGCCAGCTTGGCCGTTGCGGCGTACATGGCGGGAATGGTGTCCAGATATTCGTCGGTAACGATGTTTTCGTCCCCTGCAGGGCGTCTTTCTTCATAGAGGGGATGACGGTAGGCGGTCATGGGAACGATGCTCTGACGGCCGGAATGAGTCAGCTGCATGATGAGAACGGGAGAGATACCGCATTCTTCCATAGCGAGCCTGCGCATATCGTCCACCAGCTTTTTGTAAGCGGGCAGATTCTCTTCGGTCAGCATCATCTGACGGGGATTGGTTCTGCCCTCGGGACATACGGCAGTGGCTTCGATCCAGATAAGCCCCGCACCGCCCCTTGCCGCGGAGAGGTATTTGTTGACCGTCAGTTCTGTGGGACTGCCGTCTTCATTGCAGTCACAGCCTTCCATGGGCTGGAATACAAGACGGTTGGGAAATTCTTTCTGATTGATGATAATGGGTGTGCGAATCATTTCGTTCATAAGCTGTCTTCTTTCTATCTTATCAGAGGTAAGAATAGTTTTCGTTAATTCTATTATATCATAAAATAAAAGCAATTCCTATTACTTTTTGTGTAATTTATATTGCTTTTCTTGCAAAAAATCTGTATAATGAAAAAAAGGGGGGAGCGTATGGGAACACGTCTGCAGAATGACCGATTTGATTTTGAATATTTGGAAAGCCATATAGACAGTACGGTGCTGTGGGAGAGGCATTGTCACGCCCTTTATGAACTGATAACGGTTCTGGAAGGGGAGATCGCCATTGCCGTTGAAGGACGTATGTATCACCTTCGGCGTGACCAGGCCATCATCATCCCGCCGCTGTGCTATCATACATTGGAAACCGAACGGAAGTGCCTGTACCGCAGAATTACGGTTCAGTTTGACCGAAGTGCCATTCCGCAGGTTCTGCATCCTCATTTCCCGGAAAACCAGACGGTGATTCGGGTATTTGACTGCCCGTCCCTGGCGGAGCTGCAGGATATCTGCCTGGCCGGACAACCGGGGTTTTACGAGCCGCTGGCGGAAAGTCTGATGATCCGCGCTCTGTACGACAGCATCCGTATCACCGATGCACCGGACGGGGACGATACGGATAAGTATCTGGCAAAGCTGCTTTCCTACATCGACGAGCATTTGTGCGAAAAAATCCTTTTATCCGATCTTGCCGCCTGTATCCCCCAGTCCAAATCCTCCGTCTGCCATATTTTCCAAAAGAAGATGAACATCCCGCCCAAGCAGTATATCCTGCAGAAAAAACTGGCGCTGGCAGACAAGCTGATCCGCAGCGGTATATCCGCAACGGAAGCAGCCAAACGGGTGGGGTATGAGAATTACAGCAATTTCTACAGGATGTACCGGAAGCACTTTGCTGCCGATTCAAGGGAAACGTAATACAGAAAAGCAAAACCGGAGTACCCTTGCGTGGAAAGGGAATCTCCGGTTTTTTGGAGGTTATACGGTCGTAATTAATTGTAAAAAGACCAATATTATTCTGCGTATTGTTTCAGAGTATCTTCCATTTTCTTGAATCGGGGATCTGCGCGAACGAAATCGAAGAAGGGAGACGTGAATTCTTGCAGACGAACATTGCAGGCATTGCCCTTAAAGTTTTTGGTGCTGGTGTTTTCCTTAAACGTCAGGCGGTTTATCAGGGGCGCCGTATAGGAACAGTCCGTTTTTTGGGCATCCAAAACACAATATTTTACACATTCTTCCAGCGTGTTCAGTGTGTTTACGGTGTCTTTTATTTCTGCGTATTGTTGCGCCAGATAGGATAACTTAAAGGAGAGATCGAAGGAACAAAATCCAACATTTCCGTCGGAGAACAGCATTTTGATAAGATCAATGCTGAACTGAATATAATGAATTTTCTCCTTTGCAGTCAAACCGTCTTTTATGGTAGCAGTGACAGCTGTCATGGATGCTTCACGAAGCAGATTAAGAATAAAGCATTGTGCCTCTTCAATGCCCTTCTCTCCCTTTAGAACATGGGAACGTAAATTTGCTCTGCAGCAGTATAATCCTCCGCCCATGTCTGCATATAACAGAGCATTTTCTGTATCTCCAAGTCCGTCGTAGGTATAACACAAACATTGAATAGCACTTTCCCGTACAGATGTGTCGGTGGATTCTTTAAGAATGCGTGTCCCGAGTTCGATAATCCGGTCAGCATCTTCTTTGTGGGGAGGCCACAAACCTTGACTGGACAGGGTATTCATATAACCTTTCATAACCCGGATATCGTTTGGAAATTCTTGGTAGGCTTTTTCCCATAATGTGATACTTGCATCTATATCACCGACATGCATGTAATGCGAACCTTGCTGTTCGTATTCTTCAATCTTTTCATCTATTCTCGCTTGTCCCACATCCAGCAGATCGTCGATCGTTACGCCAAAGTACAAAGCAAGCTTCGGCAGCAGCACGATATCCGGAAACCCTTCGCCGCGCTCCCACTTACCAACGGACTGCTGGGAGATTCCAAGATAACCGGCAAGAGCTTCTTGCGTAACATTTTTCCTTTGCCGCAGATTTTTCAGTGTACTTTTCAGATTGATATCCATGGCATTACCTCTTATGTAAAAGTAATAAGCGCTTATCCTGTATTTAGTATATCATACAATAAACCCCGACACAAGAACCGCGTAGTTTTATTTAGGGTATAAATTACAACTGGCGGCTGTAGGCGCAGGAGAAGGCAGCTGACGGATCTGCATGAACCGTCGCAATACAAAAAAGCACCCATGCTGACAGAGTGAAGAACTGTCAACACGGGTGTATTTTTTATTTCAGCCAGGGCGCCAGATATTCTTCGAGACGGGTGTAATCGTCCACGCAGTTAAACCGGAAATCGGAATGGTACACACTTTCGTCATTTCCGCCGATACCGTAATCGTCGCCGGAGAACACAACTTCATCGTGACCGAAACCGTTCTCCCGGCACCAGAGATCCAGGGCATAATACTTGTTGAAGGGCTTGGGGGCCATGTCGAAGGAGGAAGAACCGCCGACGAATACATTGTAATCGGAAAACAATTCACATACCTCTCCGTAGAAAGCACGGCGTTTCTTTCTGTCCGGGTCAAAGGCCAGCTTGTCCGCCTGTACCGCTTGGGTACCCAGAATCGGGAAGGTGATACAGCCGGAATCGTGGAATTCCACATTGTCTCCGGCAAATTCCGTGAAGCCGTATTTTTCTCTGAGCATGGTGATGTTCTTCTCCACCGCATCCCGGTCGGCACAGGGAACCACAGAATCCCGGATCAGCGTAAGCTCGCCGTTGGCGGATTTTGCATACTGCATCCCATAGTTGCCGATGATGTCGATGGGGAAACCGCCCATCTGTTTGAAAATTCGCATGCAGCTGCCGGCGCCTACCATGAGTAAGGTGTATTTTTCCGCCAGCTTTTCCAGGATCCGTCGGTTGGTGTCTCCCAATGGGGTTCTGTGCTGGGTAAGGGTTCCGTCAAGGTCAAAGGCAAATGCTCGTATCATCTGATTACTCCTTTACACGCAGACCGGCTTTTTCCAGTTCTGCCATCATAAATGCGGGCTCGTTGGAGGTGATCAGCTCCGCACCCAACCCGGCCGCATGCGCCATATCTTCAATCGTTCGTATGGATGCGCCGACCCAGGGTCGAACTCCCTCGGCGATGAGCCCGTCGAAATCCTTCTTAGGATTGACCACACCGTCAAAACCGGGCGTTCCGTCGGGATTTTTGTACTTCCACAGACAGGCACAGTACAGCTTCTTCGGAAGAACCTCACCCAGAATACTGTAGGGATAGAATCCGTGGAGACGGAAACGGCTGTCGTATTTTTCTTCGATATAGGCAAGGAGAGCACCGTCAAAGCTGTTGACAAAGCTGCGTTCCCAAAGTCCGTAGCTGTCGATGATGGCAATGGCCTTGTCCGCAGAGATCTTCGCCCATTCCTCGCCGTCGCGGAAATAATCCTTGAATTCAAAATTGAACTGCATGGTGTTGTCCTTCGCCGCCGCAAATGCGCAGAACTCACGAAGGGTCGGTACACGGGTCCCCCTGAATTCTTCGCCCTTCTTAATACCAACATCTGCACGCTGAATCTCTTCCAGAGTCAGTTCGCGGATAACACCGGACACATCGGCGGTACGGGCAAGATCACCGTCATGGATCATCACGATTTCGCCGTCCTTGGTCATATGCAGATCCACTTCGATCATATCCGCACCGATGTCGTAAGCGGAACGGTAGGCGGGCATGGTATTTTCCGGACAGAGCGCCACATTACCTCTGTGCGCAGCAACTTCAATATACATAAAGAAATCTCCGTTCGATCATAAACTGTGTTCCCATAAATTATAATACAAATCCACCCGAAATGCAACCGCCCGACGCAATTTCGACAAAAAAGGATGCCGCAGAAAACAAAGCAGGGAGAAAAACCGTTACCAAAGCCTTTCTCCCCACCGGAATTAACACACCAATTCTTTCCCCCTTTTCAAAGTTTTTTGAAAAGAAAGGGGGTCGGGGGAAGGAAAACTTTTTCGCAAAAAGTTTTCCTTCCCCCGAGAACAAAAATATTCAATTACATTTTCAGCTGTGCATCCGGTAGAGGTAATACATCACTCCGGAGACGGCCAGGAACAGCAGGCCGCAGATCAGCATGAAGCCGAAGTGCAGTTTTTTGTCCTGTCTGCTTACGCGGTAGTCATAGAATGTGTCATATTTCCGCAAGGGCTTCCGACGGAACATATCCGCAAAAACGGACATACCGTAGGAGAGCATATCGAAGGTACCTTCGTTGGTGGAGAAGATCAGCAGTCCGACACCGGTGATGACCACACCCACTGCGAAAAACGCATCACACAGAATATGGAATACCACAACCGTTTCTGTCTGCACAAAAATATCTTTTGCCCAGAGGATCAGAAACACAGCCAGCAGACCGGCCAGAATGGTGATAAGATACTTCTTCATACGCTTTATTCAGCCGCTGTCTGATACTCTGCACGGTACTTTTCCAGTTCTTCCGTATTGCAGAGTACAAAGTGTCCCGGATAAACCTCCCGCATGGTAGGTTCTTCCTTGGAGTAATCGTGATCCAGCATGGGATTGTATACGATTCTCTTTCTGCTCTTTTCCGTGATCGGGTCGGGCAGAGGAATAGCGGACAGCAGGGAACGGGTGTAGGGGTGGAAGGGATGGGCAAACAGCTCGTCACTGGTACCCAGCTCAACGATCTTACCGAAGTACATAACCGCGATTCTGGTGGAGAAGTACTTGACTACCGCCAGGTCGTGGGCGATGAACATGATGGTCAGACCCATCTTTTCGCTGAGTTCGTTCAGCAGATTGATAACCTGCGCCTGAATGGAAACGTCCAGCGCGGAGATCGGTTCGTCTGCGATGATCAGCTCGGGGTTCATGATAACAGCACGGGCGATACCGATACGCTGTCTCTGACCGCCGGAGAACTCGTGAGGATAACGGGAAGCGTGTTCCTGTACCAGACCTACGGTTTCCAGAATCTTGTAAACCTGTTCATCAATGTATGCCTTATCCTTGACACCGCGGATGATCAGACCTTCTGCGATGATGTCGCGTACGGTCATACGGGGATCCAGAGAAGCGATGGGGTCCTGGAAGATCATCTGGATTTCATTGGTCAGCTGGTTCTTACCCTTGGTACGGGACCATTTGTTGTGGTCAGCTACAGCGGATTTGATCTGGGCACGGTTTTCGGCGATGATCCGGTCTCTTTCATCCTTGGAGATACGGTTTTCGGCGAAATCCTTACGTGCCTTGCGGATAGCGTCCTTGTAGGTACGGGTACCTGCGCAGATACGTTCACCCTTGTAGTAAACGGAACCGCCGGTGATGTCGTACAGACGGATGATGGAACGGCCGGTGGTGGTCTTACCGCATCCGGATTCACCTACGAGACCGAAAACTTCACCCTTGTAAATATCAAAGCTGACATTGTCCACCGCTTTCAGTTCACGTTTGCCGAGCTTGAAATACTGCTGGAGATTTTTGACACTGAGTAATACTTCTTTTTCCATATCATTCTCTCTCCTTCTTCAAACGCTCGATACGTGTCTTGATCAGCTGGGGCATTTCCACCTTGGGTGCATTGGGATGCAGGAGCCAGGTAGCCGCATGATGGGTGGGCGTGATTTCAAACAGCGGCGGATCGATTTCGAAGTCGATATCCAGCGCATATTTGTTTCTTGCCGCAAAAGCATCTCCCTTGGGAGGATAGATCATGTTCGGAGGCGTACCGGGGATGGATTCCAGCTTTTCGGTGGTGTGCAGGTCGGGCATACTGCTCAGCAGCGCCCAGGTGTAGGGATGTGCGGGTTCGTAGAAAACTTCTTCGGCAGTACCGTGTTCCACGATCTTGCCCGCATACATAACAGCGATTCTGTCCGCCATATTGGCTACAACGCCCATGTTGTGGGTGATGAAGATTACGGACAGGTTTCTTTCCTTTTTGATGACATTGATCAGCTCCAGGATCTGTGCCTGAATGGTAACGTCCAGCGCGGTGGTAGGTTCGTCACAGATCAGAATGTCGGGGTTGGCGGAAAGAGCGATGGCGATAACGATTCTCTGACGCATACCGCCGGAGAATTCGAAGGGATACTGGTTGAAACGGGTGGTGGGTTCGGGAATACCTACTTCTTCCATCAGCTTGATGGCCTTGGCCTTGGCGATGCTCTTGTTCATCTTCACAACCAGACGGGAAGCCTGTTCCTTGAAGAATTCGATCATATCCAGCACGGCCTTGTTGGCATCAAAGCTGTCAGCGGCTGCAATATTGTCGGTGTAATGAGCAATCAGGTTTTCCAGAACCTTGCAGATATTGGAGAGCTTCAGATCCAGGTCAATGACGATCTGCGGCGGGAGAACCCAGTCGGGCTGCTGACCCTTGGCAACGATGGCGTCATACTTGGCCTTGACCTTGTTGTACTTCTTCTCTTCAATGGGATTGCGCTTGATACCTTCAAAATACTCTCTGATGGCATTATCGAAAGCGGAAGAGAATACGTACTCAATACTTTCCTTCTTGACATTGAGACGGTTGATGGCCTTTTCCACCTTACCGCTGAGGTTCTTCTGGAAAGCATAGGACTTGCTTTCTTCAATATTACCGGCTTTGAAATAAGCCAGCGCTTCATTCAGATCGGCCAGACAAGCCTTCTTGTTTTCGATGGACTTGTTGTGGGCATAGGCGGCACCCTTTTCTGCGGTGGCAATGAAGTCAAGCATGAAATTCTGATCGAGGAAATCTCTGGTCAGTACATTCATTTCCACAACGGAAGCGGGCAGAGAACGTAAATCGTCTCCCTTTTCGGTGATGTAGTAACCGAGGGTGAAGAAGTTCGGCTTTTCCTTGGCCAGTGCCTCCTTGACGATCGCGTGCATTTCCTTGAGTGCACCGATGGTCTGGGGAACAGCGGCCTTCTTGCCCTGTGCGGCAAAACCGGCAACAGAGGCGGCGCATGCTTCGGACTTCTTGTCCTTTACGATCACATAGGGGTTATAGGACTGAACAAACAGCTTCTTGAAGCCTTTCAGCTCGGACTTGATATCGAAATGCTTCTGCTTTTCCAGCATGAGGATGGCATTCTCAATATCCACATCCAGCTGCAGGGCATTACCGTAGGCTTCGTTGAACTCACGTTCGATTTTGGTTGCGGCTACACAGAAAGCGTCAAACTTGGCCAGCTTCTGTGCCACGTCTGCGGCATGGGCGGAATTGTCTGCAGCGTTGATGTTGTCGCCCAGACGCTTCAGCATAGTGTTGAAGGAGTTCTTTGCATTTTTCTTACCGGTTTTTGCCTTCAGGATCATGGCTTCGGTCAGCTGCTGACCAACGCGCATGATGGGGTTCAGGCTGGACATGGGGTCCTGGAAGATCATTGCAATCTTGTCGCCGCGGAGCTTGTGAAAGTCTTCTTCGGAAATTTTCAGTAAATCCTGACCGTCATATAAAATCTCGCCGCCTTCTACGATCGAGTTGCCCGCCAGAATACCTATAATTGCTTTACTGGTTACAGATTTTCCGGAGCCGGACTCACCTACGATCGCCAGCGTTTCGCCTTTGTACAGATCAAAGGAGATGTTGCGGACGGCTTTCAAAATTCCACCTTGTGTACGGAACGATATTTGCAGATTCTTTACTTCCAATTTCTTATCCATAAATATGACCATTCCTTTCTTTAAGAAATATTACGGGAATCTATACGGATTTCCCGGGTCAGCATCGGGGCGCTGACTTAATCTTCGGTACCTCTGAGGGAGGGATTGAACGCGTCGCGCAATCCGTTACCGAACAGGTTGAAGCAAAGCATCAGCAAACTGATGAAAATCGAGGGGAAGAGGATCATGTGGGGATAGGTGAACAGATAGTTCTGACCGGTTGCAAGCAGAGTACCAACGCTGGTCATGTTACCGGTATTCAGGTTGATGATACCGAGGTAGCTGAGGCTGGTTTCCGAGAAAATAACACTGGGAATAACCAGTACGCTGCTGGTGATCAGAGTACCGATAGCGTTGGGAAAAATGTGCTTGAACATGATACGGGAGTCTTTTGCGCCCAGAGTTCTTGCAACCAGAACATATTCCTGGTTCTTGAAACGGTAGAACTGCATTCTCGTACGTCCCGCCATACCCGTCCAGCCGGTGAGGAAGAAGGCGATGAACAGGATGACAATATGGGAAACATTGAAGTGATACTTCAGCAGGGTAATAACGATCATGAAGGGGATGGATGCCAGCAGGTCAACGATTCTTTCCATGATCAGGTCGATCTTGCCGCCGTAGTAACCTTCGATGGAACCGTAGATGGCACCTACGAACAGGTTGACGGAAGCAACGATTACGGACAGGATGAAGGAGAAACGTGCACCGCTTGCGAGACAGGTGAACAGGTCCTTACCGGCATTGTTGGTGCCGAGAATGAAGGAAGGTTCGGTGATGCCGTCGCCTGCAACATGATGCTTGTAGATATAATATTCGCGATAGTCCACACGGATATTCCACATACCGCCGGACTTGGCTTCAGCGTAGTTGTACAGCTTTTCTTCGCCTTCATAGTACATTTTGCTGGTGTACATATCCGTACCGTCGTTGGCCTGGTAGATCGGAATGAAGTTGCCTTCCTTGTCGTATACGATCTGGGTCTTACGGCCGGAACCGAGCTTGGTCTTGTACCAGATGTTGGCGTTACCCTTGTCCTGTTCGGCTTCGGGACGCTGCTTGGGGTCGGTGATAGGCATGATAACCTGAACGCCGTATTCATCCTGATACTTCTGCAGAGCTTCGTATTCTGCGGTGTTGAGCAGAACGAACTTAACGCCTACAGCATCATAGGTGTCCAGACGGAAGGAGTACAGGGTGTTGGTCTTACCCATGTATTCTTCTTCACGCAGGGTGGGTTCGGTCATGATAACCTGACGGCCGGTTTCTTCCTGAATACCGCGGTACAGGTCATAGGTGGCTTTGTTTACTTCCTTGTTCTGACCGCCATCCCAGAAATGGATACCGGCTTTATAGAACAGTTCGTTCCGGGGCAGAACATAGGCATAGTTTACGTCTTCATACGAAACGGTGAAAGGGGTTACGATGGGACCGATGATGGCGAAGAGAACCAGCACGATGATGATGGCAAACGCAAGAATGGAAGCCTTGTTTCTGGCGAAGCGGTTCAGCGCGTCACGGAAATAGGTAACCGGCTTGGTTTCCAGCTTTTTGTCGTGCAAATTTTCCTCCGTGGAATGGAAAACGAATTTTTCGGCGGAGATCTTGTAATCTTGTGCTTTCATTTATTTCGCCCCCATTCTGATTCTCGGGTCGATGACACCGTAGGAAAGGTCGATAACCAGACCTGCCAGAAGTCCTACCAGCAGATAGAACGCAGACAGCATCATAAAGAAGTCGTAGTCCTTGGCATTGATGGAAGCCAGATACAGACCACCAACACCGGGGATAGAGAAGATTTTTTCGATAACCAGAGAACCGGAGAGCACGCTGACGAATTCACCGACGATGGACGGGAAAATCGGCACCATGGAGTTACGGAGCGCGTGTCTTACGGTAGCCTGGGATTTGGTCAGACCCTTGGTTCTGGCCAGAAGCATGAATTCACTGGTGAGGACTTCAGTAAGTTCGGCACGGGTGAAACGAGCGTAGCCCGCGATGGAGCCGAAGCACATACTGAAAACAGCGGGAAGCATGGACATAAACATTTCTTTGTTAAAATACAAAGACCAGTTAAATGTACCGGGAGTATATACCAAATTCTTTTCCGGATAGGCTTTGATGATATCCGCAAAAGACGCTATATTCAAAGGAAGTGCGTCCATCTTGAAACAGACGATGTAAAGCAGCAGGGAAGCGTACACAAAGGAAGGTACGGAGATAACAACCATAACTGCAGTACTGATGAAATGATCCTGCCACTTATTCTTTTTGAGAGCGGCAAAAATACCGAGTGCGATACCAATGGGAATTGCAATTAAAGAAGAGTAAATATTGATTAAAATTGTAGGGGGAAGCTTTTCAATGAAAACGTCCCAAACGGCTCGTCCGCGATATTCCGGCATACGGAAACCGATACCGAAGTCGCCTTCGAGTACGATGCGTTTTAAATACAGAACAAGCTGTTCCATAATAGGTTTATCGTAACCTCTGGCTCTGAGCTGTGCCTCTATTTTAGCTGTATCCTCACCAAATCCAACAGAGTAGTCAACCGGGAGAAGCTTGACTAAAACAAAGCAGGTTACAAAAATAATGGTAAAAGTAACGACCATCAGACCGATTCTCTTACATATATATTTGAACATATACATTTTTGTAATCTCCTTTCGCTGCCAACCAAGTTGACAAAGAGGGATAGTATCAAACTATCCCTCTTTGCCATCATTAGCAGATGACAAATTATTTGTAGTTCAATTCGCCGTCATACTTAGCAACTTCTGCTGCCCAAGCTGCGTCATCGAAGTTAAATGTCATGTACTTAACCCCGCCGTAGCTCATGAATGTGTTGTATTCATAAGTGATGTAGTCAACCTTGTAGGACAGGAGGGATGCTGCGAAGTTGTTGTAAAGAGGTACAGTGTAGTAAACCTGGAGAACTTCCTTTTCCAGAGCGGCGATCAGCTGCAGTCTCTGAGACTGAGGCAGAGCGGTTGCGCTCCAGTCGTACTTAG
Organism: Oscillospiraceae bacterium; assembly: GCA_015063745.1. GTDB lineage: Bacteria > Bacillota > Clostridia > Oscillospirales > CAG-272 > UMGS1696. The sequence continues at coordinate 43,877 of SVTO01000007.1, forward strand.
CACCGGAAGCACCGTTCAGACAGTCGTACCATTCCAGCAGAGTCATGGTTTCGGTAACGTCAGCACCGTCTTCGCCAACGCCAACCATGGTGAAGGTCATGGTCTGTTCAGCAGTGTTCCAAGCCTTGGAGTACATGTAAGAGGGGCTCAGGTAAGCCAGCAGGAAGTAGCCGGGGTCCCAAGCAGCGCCGGTCCAACCACCCATACAAACGTCATAAGCGCCAGCACGGAAGTCGTTAGACCAAGCTTCAGCAAAGTCCTTGGTTTCTACTTCGAGTCTGCCTTCCAGAGGAGTGCCAACTACCAGTTCTTTCCAAGCGTTTGCGATGTAATCAATTCTTCTCTGAACGGTTTCGTTGATAGCACCGGAACCGAAGGTCAGGAGAACCTTGTCGGTTTCCTTGATGTCGCCTGCTGCCAGAGCTTCGTCGTAAGCCTTGGTAACCAGAGCGCGTGCTGCTTCGAGATCGTAGCCGGTGATAGCATCAACAGCTGCGTCGAGAGATTCGTACTGAGTATAGTCTACGTTGTAGATGTCGCAGAGAACCTTCTTAGCGTCGTCACTGTTTCTGTAAGCGCCGCCGTTTTCTACGTCATAGTAGTGCATGGAGTTGAACAGACCGAAGCCTTCCATAGAGGAAGTGGTGGTCTTGGTTGCGAAGTCGTTTCTGTTGATAGCGAGAGACAGAGCCTTTCTGAAATCAACATAACTCAGGAGGGACTTGTTGATGCCTTCGGTTTCACGAGCCTTCAGCTGTGCAACGTCGGACTGCAGCTGCAGAGATGCAACAAAATCGTCGGGAGTGAAGTATGCACGTTCGCTGCCCTTGTAGTCGTCTGCAACGGTTACGTCGATGCCGATACCGTCGATTTCACCAGCCAGGAACTTCAGCCATGCAGCGTTCCATTCAGCGATGGTGTCGCAAACGATTCTGTCAGCCTGATACAGGCCGGCATTTTCTTCAACATTGTAGCCGTACCAGTTTTCGTTCTTTACGAGAACGTACTGCTTACCGGCCTGGAAGCTTTCCAGCTTGTAGGGACCCCAGCTTGCGGTGGTGTCAACGCTGGAGTTGTAGTTGGAAGTCCACAGAGTAACACCTTCGGTGGGTTCGATCTTGCAAGCTTCGAACTTTTCCTTGTGAACCAGAGGCAGAGAAGCCATGTTGTAAGCTGCCTGGTAAGACAGAGAACCGTCTTCCTTCAGCAGGGGCAGGGACTTAGCCAGAACCAGTACCAGTTCGTATTCGGTGTCGCCTACGAAGATACCAACGTCAGCAAAGTCAACTGCGGGATATTCATAGTTGTAAACCATGTAGTAGGGAACGTTTTCCGGAGGTTCGTGACCCCAGTCATCGGTGTCGATCAGCTTGGTTACCAGAGCGATGGTATCGTCGGTAACAGCTACACGGCCGTTTTCATCAGCCAGAGCCTGCAGAGCTGCGAAGGAGTCAGCATCCATGTAACCGGAGTAATCGGTAACGGTGCTGCCGCTGCACCAGCTCAGAGGTTCGGTCAGAGCAAAGTAGATTGCCTTTCCGTCGGGCTGAGTGTAAACGCCATCGTCGCCCTTAACCAGATCAGCTACGGTGTACAAACCGGACTGGCTGTTGTCAACGTAGGTGTTCTGACCCTGGTAAACGTAGTTCTGAGCGTTAGCGATTACGGTTGCGCCAGCATAGAAGGAGTCAGCTCTGTAGTTCTGGAACAGAGGATCCAGCTGCTGCTGCATGGTGTAAACGAAGTCTTCAGCTTTGATGGGGGTACCATCGTCCCACTTCAGGTCTTCACGGAGAGTGATCTTGTATGCGTAGCCGGTAGCTCCTTCGGGAACGTTCCACTTGGTGCCAACGTAGTCGGCGGAAACGTCTTCCAGCTTGGTAGCTGCGTCATACTCCATAACGAATTCACCGGGAAGGATTTCACCGTTTTCATCAAACTTGAAATCATAGGAGAAGAAGGAACTTCCGATATAGCTCATAATCTGAGTATCGTTGTTGTCCTGATAGGTGAGCTCGTTCCAGTTGGAAGGAGACAGTGTGGTATACGTATTGTACGTATAGGTAGGTTCAGCGGTTTCTTCGCCGCCGGTGGTTTCGTTACCGGTAGTTTCGGTAACATCGGTGGTGTCTGTGGTTTCAGTACCGCCGGGAGTGGTCTGGCATGCAGCGAGAGACAGCATCATGAGAACTGCCAGCAGCATAGCCAGGCTGCGCTTGATAGAAAAGTTGCTGTTCATGTCATTTTCCTTTCAAAGAATTTTATAATGTAACGTAACACAATACATGCATTATATTACATTGAGTATATTATATTACAAGCACCGCCACAAAGCAAGATATTTCATGAAATATTAAAATATTTGTTCATAAAATGTTTTTTTTTGTTCATAATTAAATGACAGAAAATACGTGTTTTTACGTTTGTTGAATGTAAAAAATGGTATATCTGAGTCAAAACTGCTTGTTATTCAGGAAAAAACAAAAAAAACCGGGGAAACCGGCATATAAACCGGACCGGGAGCAGGTTTTTGATGATATTGCAGCTTTTACGTATCAGGAATTGGTCTTTTCCAGCTTGTCGGCGATGTATTTGCCGATGGAAGCGATGTACTGCAGAACTGCCGGACGGGTCTGGGCGGGAAACTGACCGAGACCGAGTTCGAAGTTGACCGTGTTCCGATAGCCCACATCACGCAGGGCATTGGCGGTACGTTCCCAGTCCAGCTTGCCGGTGTAGGGCAGAGTGTGCAGGTCATCGTTACCGTCATTATCGTTCAGATGGAGGGCTTTGAGACGGGGACCGATCGTGTGGATGAAATTCCGCATATCCTTGCCCAGCATCAGGCTGTGTCCTGTGTCCAGACAGAATCCGAAACGTTTTTCGCCGGCCATTTCGTTTAAGGTATCAATATACCGGCAGGCTTCTTCCGCACTGCCGCATACATCTTCGATGATTTTTCTGGCACGTTCGGTGAACAGATTTTCAATGCACACAATTACATTGTGTTTTTCAGCGCGGGGATCAGGGAAGAGAACAGCCGGATGTTGGCATCCCAGGTTTCTTCGTCGGTCAGCTGTTCGTAGTATTCCAGATACCCCGGATGAATGACCAGGCGAGGGCAGTCCAGATAACCGCAGAGCATAACCTGACGGTTCATCAGGTGGTCAATCCGGCGGCGGCCTTCTTCGGTTTTGTGATAGGTCGGATAGGTAGCGTGCAGTTGGCCGAAAACGATATCGTGCTCGGCGGCAGCTTCTTTGTAGGGACGCATATGTTCCAGCAGTTCATCCTCGGAGGCGCTTTCCCAGCGGGTCAGTTCCGGATTGTCCAGACAAGCCCAATGCTGCATCCATCCGAGATCAAAATCGATCGCATCGAAGCCGCATTCCTTCAGCATCTTCATGCCTCCCGGAATTCCGTACCAATGAAAAATGATGTTTGATGCGAGACTGATTTTCATAATGTTATCCTCCTGTGTCAGGTGGTATTGATTATCCGATGGAAAAAATATCCGATTACGGTAAACCGGAAGGATATACCGGACAACCCTTCCGATGTTTTTTATAGTACAAATCCCGCCGTGATGCAAGGTGTTTTGAAAAAAATCCCCGGATAAAAATTACCCGGAGATTCGGTTGGTATATAATTCATGCACCGCGGTTGTCTGCAAGCGGAACGGTACCGTCAAAACATTCGATATTTTCCAGAATCAGGTTGTCCATATCCCCGGCAAGGGCAACGGCAGCACTGGCAGCCCGGGAGCGGAGATTCCGGATTGTGATGTTGTACGTTTCTTCCTTTGTCGCGTGCCTTGTACCGTAGAGTCTGGTGTCACCCACCCGTACACAGAAAATACCTCTGTCCATATAAGGGGAGTCGGCGGATGTATCGTACACACCGTCTATAAGAATATCATGAAGCCGGATACCACTCTGGTTCAGAAGACGTACATTGGTGCAGAACGCAGCAGTGGCAACATTCCGTATACTGATGCGGCAGATATCCGTAGAAAGTCCGTCCACCCGGAAGGTTTGTTCCAGTCTGCCGGACAGACCGGTCAGGGCAATGGAATCATCTTCGGTAAATCCGGTGATGTTTTCGATGACAATATCGTGACAGCCTGTGCGCAGGTCAATACCGTCGGCGTTTTTGACCAGAACTTCACTGTATCTGTTTCGCTTCAGACCGTGATATGCATTGCCGTCCCCATCGACACCGATATCGCATGCCGCAAAATCCAGATCATGCAGCTTTCCGTTTGCACAGAAGAGAAAATTCATAGCCCACCAACGCTGATTGCGGCAGGAGAAACCGGACATTTCAAACCCATCCACATTGGTGAACAGAATCAGATTGTTTTTCCAGATGGGCGGCAAACCGTCGCGGAGGCTGTTCTTTTCGGAAAGACCGTTGTATGTACCGCCGTCCAGAACCGCGCCGTTTTTGCCGATTATGGCAATATTGCGGTCCGTACCTGCGGCAGTTCTGCCTATTTCCGTATCGTGATGTACATTGACAAACATATTGTCATACACACCGTCTGCCATTTTGAGATGACATCCATCCAGAACCAGCGTGAAACCGGAAGGCAGGCGCACAGCGGAAGAAATTTCCAAACAGCCGGTAATGACTGCGGAAGTTTCCCCATTGGCCATTGCCGTGCGGATGGCTTCGGTGATGTATTCCGAACCGTTCGGAGAAAAGATGATTTCAGACACAGTACCGTCCTCCTGTATGTCAGAGATGCTTAAAGTATACCACGGCATCGCAGCTGCACGGTGTTTTGAACCGGACGTTGATTTGCCGATGAAAGAAATGTTCTGTCGATCTGCCGGGGACAGATGACACTATTATATATTATATATAATAAATGAAGGAAACTGATCAAAAAGAGGGATTTATCTTACCGTTTCAGTTTCTGACAGTACTGGGTACAGAGCTTGTCCGTACATTCCGAGCATTTCAGAGCCGCGTTGGTCATCTCGCAGAACCGTTCGGGATAGATCATAATGCAAAGCTCCCACACCAGCCACGCGGCCAGAGCCATAATGACCAAAGACAGGGCATAGAATCCGCCCATATAATACTGCGGGCAATCAGACGGACATAATACCGTTTTCTCGTATCCGACATGGGTGTTCTCCTTTCCTGTCTCGGTTATGTTACATAGTATACCCGAAAAAAGATGGATTGTCAATGTACCGGGTATACAGTGCGAAAAAATTGCTGTTTACTGCGTCCGGAAAATGTGGTATAATGGAGAAAACAACACAGGAGAATGAATAATATGGCATCTTTCGGTATAAATGTAATGGACTTCGGCGCAAAGGGTGACGGTATCGCGGATGATACTGCCGCCATTCAGAGTGCGATTGATTTTGCGGCCGAACGGGGCGGCGGAAAAATTCTGTTCCCCTACACCAAAGGCGGTTACCGCATCGCTTCCCCCGGCATCGAATCGGTGGACGGGAAACCCGTACGCGCACAGCTGGTGATTCCGGCGGGATGCGCCAATATTCAGCTGGAAGGAGAAATGCCCTGCCGGCTTCTGAATGCTTATATTGTCCGTAGCCCAGAGGCGGTAAAGTATAATTTTATCCCTACAACATTCGGTACCATGCTCTGCGACAATACAAGACTGTTTTCGGATTGGGAAGCACCGGAAGAGCATGATCCTACCGCCCGTCCGTGGGCAATTCTGGCAGCACCCGAGGGAACATCCTGCGCGGGAAAATTCAGTGTAAAAAAATTCACCATCACCAATCTGGAATTCCGCGTGCCGCTGAATACGGACAAAATGTATCCCACGCAAACGGCGGTCAATTTGCAGAATGTGTCCCGTGTACAGGTCTGCGACAGCCAGTTCTGCCTGAACGAACAAGTGGGTGATACACTGCTCGGCAAGGAGTTGCAGGCCAATCCTTGCCATACCGCCGGACTGATCACAGCTGGGGACCAGAACGACGACAATGTCCTGCGCAATGTAGCGGTACAGGGATTCCGGTACGGCTTTGTCTGCGGCGAACACGTGGTGGCGGATTATCTGTACATTCACAACTGTGAAGAGGGTATTACCTTCCACGACTGTTCCCATCTTTCCGTGATCCAGCATATTGTGGCACAGCACAACCGTGTGATTCTGTCCACCACCACGGAAGAGTTGTTCGGTATGCACAAGGGCAGCTGCAACGTATTGGTGGAAACGCTGAATTTCGAATGTGGTGCCGGACTGCAGCCTTCCGTTTGTGCGCTGAAATACGGCGTATACGATCCCGAAAACCGACTCCACGGCAGTCTGACCTGGCATAAGCCCTGGGGTTCACAGAAATTCCCCGCCGTATGCAGTGAAGCATTTGTCATCCGCCATTTCTGACCGGATGAAGGTGCCCGGATTGCACACGGAAAATTCCCGGAAGGGATTGCAATATCCGGGATTTCATGGTACAATAATCAAAGAATATTTTTCGGGTAAGACCACAGGCCGCCGCCCGGCTTTGACATAATGTTGTTTCATCAGGAGGATAATTCAAAATGGCCACTGAAAAGAACAGAATCATGAAAAGAAGTACTGCATTCATTATGGCAGTCATAATGATATTGGAACTTGTTTCTCTGCATATCACAGCATCATCCGAAGAACCCACTCCCGAGCAGATTTCTGCTGTAAGAGAACAGCGTCTTCCCACCAGCACGCCCAGACCGGAAATAATGCTGCTGGCAGATATTCCTGCGGAGGATGTTGCCCTTTCCACTAAGCTGTATAACGACCTGTTGGGTTATGATCCGGAGCTGTTTCTGATGAGTGATGAAGGGATCAAACATCTCTGGTTTTACTGGGATGATGTGGGTACCGATGAGGAACTGGCCTATCTGAAATCCCTTGCGGCGGAGATCACCGAAGACTGCAGCGGCGTGGAGGATAAGATTTTTGCCGTTGCCAAGTATCTTGCCCAGAATGTCGGATATGACTATGACTATCTGGAATCCCTGGATGTTTCGCAGCTGGCTGTGAACCCATGGGATGTACTGATGAAACAGGCAACCGTATGTGAAGGCTATGCCCGAACCACTGCAGCGCTGCTTCAGTGTCTGGATATTCCCTGCGTATGTGCCTATTCCCCCAACCATGTGTGGAATATTGCCTATACCGGCGAACGTTGGATGCTGTTTGACACAACCTGGATGACCAACGGCAGATACGAAAACGGTATACTGACCCTGTCCGATGTAGTGTCTCTGGATTGGTATGACTTCACCATAGAACAGGCAAACGGAAACGGAAACCATACCATTGAAGAAACGGACCTGTGTGTCATTGACGGTGTACTGACCAAATTCCCGTGCTATACGGAAAAGACCTCCGTTGCTCTCCCCACTACGGTGGAAGAGATCGGTGACTATGCGTATATAACCAGAGAAAACTGCGATATTGAAGTTGTTTACATCCCCTCGTCCCTGAAGAATATCGGTGAGGTTGCCTTCTATTACGGTGATCCGCTGAAGACCATCTATTACCAGGGTACAGAAGATGCGTTCTCCAATATCACGATCGAAAGATGGAACTCCAATTTCACATCATGCAGCGATATCCGGTATCTGGATGAAGTTTCCGCACCGTATATCACAAAGCATCCGGCTGATGTCAATATGGGAAAAGGCAATTCCGTAACTTTATCCGCAGAAGCAGCCGTTGATACCGGTACACTCACCTATCAGTGGTATAAAGCGGCAAGCCGCACCAACAAAACCGGTACACCGATCGACGGTGCCGTTACCACCAGTCTTACCGTTGCCGGTGACAATGTGGGCGAGTACTATTACTATATGGAAGCGACGGTAACTGCCGCTGCTTTCTCAGGCGTCAAGACCAAAACCGTAAAAACCGTACCGTGTCAGGTTCGTGTTTTTGAAACTGTACCTTCTTCGGTGATTCGTGTCGGTCCCGCAGCACTTATGTATATCTATACGGGAAGCCAAACTGTGGAAATTGAAGGTTCCGGCGAAGTGTCCGCCAACTGGTGGGACATTCCGTACAGCAGCACAGTATATATCGATAAAGATATCACTTCCATTGCAGATCCGATAAATACATTCAAGTACACCGCCGGAGTGGTGGTAGAAGAGGGAAGTGCGCATTACAAGAGCGATTCTGCCGGTGCACTGTATGATCTGGATACGGCAACATTCCTGGTGCTGCCCTACTACGCTTCTGCAACCGAGCTGGTTGTGCCGGAAGGTATCAGGCACATTGCCGCCGGGGCGATCGGAAAGACATTAACTTCGATCGTACTTCCCGGAACACTCGAAACAATAGGGGGGCCCCTTGTACCGACAAACAGACTTACCCATCTCTCGTTGTCCTCGGAAAGTACAAACTTCTACATTGATGAATACGGTGCACTGATCGATAAGGCAGGGAAGCGGATTGTATGTTTCCCCTCTTCATCTGCTGACTTCTACAATCCTCTGGAACAGTACATTATGCCCGATGGTATTCTGTATATAGAAGATTTTGCATTTGAGTTTGCGAATATCAGATCTGTTGTATTCAATGATGATCTGATCTCCATAGGCAAGTGTGCTTTTTATAACAACAGCAGATCCACCACATTTGAATTTCCGGCCACACTCAAGAGCATCGGAGAATCAGCCTTTGCCTATAACCAGTATCTGACGAAAGTGTATTTCCGTGGGGATGCTCCCGAAAAATGGGGAACGCAAATGTTTCAACTGTGGGACAATTACGATCCGGTGGAGATCTACTACGCCGACACCGCCTCCGGTTGGTCTACTCCCACCTGGACCCACCCCGACGATCCTTCCACAACCTACACCACTCATCCCTATGATACCGGTGACATTACCGTAATTTCCGTAAGCGTTGCATACACCGTATACAAACAGGTCGTAACGCTGCCGGATAACGGTGCAGCCTGCCGTGTGGGATACCTGAAGAACGGTGTCTATACGGCGCTGACCGGTGTACGGAATACGGACGGCAGTTACAGCTTTACCGTACCCGACGGTATCACCGAGGTGCTGGCGGTAGTTGCAGGTGACGTGGACGGTGACGGTGACGTGGATACAGCGGATGCCAAAGCCCTTGCCGGATCCCTGATGCCCTCCGGAATGGCGTTGAGCGCAGCTGAACAGTTCGCCGCGGACATCAATCTGAACGGCAAGCTGAATTCCGCCGATAGAGTTCTGCTCTCCCGCAGCCTGCTGGATGAAAGCCACGCAATGTATAAGGCTCTGCAGTGGTAAACCGCAAATCAAAGGACATTTCTGTACGATAACAGAATAACCGGAACCGGAGAAGATCTGTGATGGATTTTCTCCGGTTTTTGCCTGCAGCGGAAATATTTCCGCAGGGGATTGCATTCTCTGCATTTTCATGGTAAAATGTTCTTGGAAATATCTCCGGGAGCAATAATATTCCGGTTCTGACATAACGCTGTTTTATCAGGAGGAAACAATGACCGCCGAAAAAAACGGTATCATCAAGCGCAGTGTTGCACTTATTCTGATTCTCATAATGGGAATCCTGCTTCTGCCGGTATCTGCGGACACCCCCGAGGACATCCCGCCGGTGGAACCCATCGAACAGCCGGACAGACTGCCTACCAATACCCCCCGTCCGCAGATCATGCTGTATGCCCAGACGGTTACAGCCGAAAGTGCGGCCTTGTCTGCGGAACTGTACAACAATTTTCTGAACTGTGATCCGGAACTGTTTCTGCTGACCGAAACGGGTATCAGAAATCTGGGTTGGTATGCAACGGCAACGGATGCGCAGCAGGCCTACGTACAGGCTTATGCGGATGCCATCGCCGCCGGATGTGAAACAACGGACGAAAAAATTTACGCCGTTGTGGAATATGTCTGCAAAAACATCGGCTACGACAACGACTATTACATCCACCATACCAAGGAATACTGGGAAATGGCGCTGCACCCTTGGAATGTACTGGAAACCGGCGCAACGGTTTGCGAAGGTTATGCCAGAGTTACCGCAGCCTTGCTCCAATGTCTGGGTATCCCCTGCGTGTACGTACTTGCGCCCAACCATGCATGGAACATGGCATACAACGGGGAGCGGTGGATGCTGATTGATACCACATGGATCTCCGGCAGTACCTATGAATACGGCGTGCTGAACAAATCCGACGATATGTGGATGGAGTGGTATGACTTCACCATCGAACAGGCCAACGCGGAGTACAGCCATACCATTACCCAACTGCCCATCAGCATATCCGATGGTGAACTGACCAATTTCCCCTATTATACCAGGCAGAACCACGCAGTCCTCCCCGCCAGCGTAAACACGATCAAAGCCAGAATCACCACAACAAACGGTGTGCTCAAAAGCATATACCTGCCGAAATCGGTAACAAAAATTGCCACAAGCTCCTTCTACTATGGCAATGTTCTGGAAACGGTTTACTATGAAGGTACGGAAGCGGCGTTTTCCGACATTACAATAGAAAATTATAACGCAACGCTCACAGCCTGTACGGATATCCGGTATCTGGATGAAGTGTCCGCCCCCGTGCTTGTGAGCCAGCCCCCCGATCAGTATACCGGTATCGGAGAATCCGTGGTTCTGGAAGCGGCGGTATCCGGGGAGTCGGATGTGCTGACCTATCAGTGGTACGAAACAACGGCCAGGGACAACAGTACCGGCAAAGCCATTTCCGGCGCTGTAAATCCCATTTTCCGTTTTACTGCCGACACCGTTGGCGAAAAGTATTATTTTCTGGAAGTCACCCGTACAAATCCCCTCGTAAGCGGAACCCAGTCCAAGTCTGTCAGAACCACACCGTGTAAGGTGCGCGTATTTGAAGAAAAACCCTCTGTGGTGATCCGTGTGGGCAGCGGGGCTGTGATGTACGTGCTTTCCGTCAGCAAGACCGTGTATATCGAAGGTGCGGGAGATGTTTTCGTAAACTGGTGGGATGTACCTGCATCGAGTACGGTGTATATCGATAAGGATATCACCGCTATCGCAGACGGAACGCTCTGCTTCTATCGGACCAAAGCGGTTGTGGTGGAAGAAGACAATGCCCGGTATCGGAGCGATGCATCCGGTGCGCTGTACGATATGCAGGAAGGTGTGATGCTGATTTTTCCCATGAATGCATCCACAACAGAGCTGGTTGTACCGGAAGGAATCAAAACCATTCCGGCCGAAGCCATCAGAGGCAATGTGGAAAGACTCGTTCTGCCCGGCAGTCTGGAAACGATCGACGGTTATCTGGTGGAAAACAATCATCTGACAAAAATCCGCTTCTCTTCCGGTAATCCCCGTTTTTATGTGGATTCCTACGGCGCGCTGATTGATAAAATCGACGGTCGGATTGTTGCATTTGCATCAGGCGCAACATCCACAAGCAAGCCCCTTGAGCAGTACATTTTCCCCGACGGTATCCGGTATTTGGAAGACAAGGCATTCATGTATGCGCAGATCCGGTCTTTTGTGTTCAATGACGACGTGATTGCTATCGGTGAAAAGTGCTTCTATAATAATAATGTAATCAGCACATATGAATTTCCATCCACGCTGAAAAGCATCGGAAATGCTGCACTGGCCTATAATCAGCAATTGAAAGAAGTGTATTTCCGCGGAGATGCGCCCGAAGAATGGGGAACGGAAATGATGATGCTGTGGACTGGTTACGAACAGCCGGTGATCTACTACTCCGACACCGCATCCGGCTGGTCCACCCCCTATTGGACACACCCCGATGATTCTTCCACCGTATACAAAGCCTATCCCTACGATACCGGCGATATTTCCGTAATATCCGTCGGCGTGCCCTATACGGTATACGAACAGGTTGTAACGGTGCCGAATAACGGTGTGGTCTGTCGGGTAGGATATCTGAAAAAAGGTGTTTACACCGCTGTGAAGGGTATAAAAAATTCCGATGGCAGCTACAGTTTCACTATCCCGGATAACCGGAATGAAGCATTGGTAGTATTTATCGGTGATGTGAACGGCGACGGCGCGGTGGATCTGGCAGATACTACTGCACTTGGCAAAGCCCTTCTGCCCGTAAGCAGAGAAGCACACACGGAATTGACCATCGAGCAGCAGTTTGCCGCAGACATCAACCTGAACGGAAATCTGAACTCCGCCGATAAGGTACTGCTCTCCCGCAGTCTGCTGGGCAAGAACCATATCATGTATAAAGCTTTCAAATGGTAGAACACGGTCTGAGGGAAACGAAATAAAAGAAAACAGACGGAATCCGGTGAAAAGATTCCGTCTGTTTTGTGTCTGTCCGTGAATTATTCGGCAGTTGTTTCGGTCTCAGTTTCGATTTCATCGGATGCATTGCAGGCTGCCAGCTGCAGAAGCATTGCAGAAAGCAGCAGGGTGCTTATGAACTTTTTCATGATTACAGCACTCTCCTTTGGAAAAATAAAATGATAATATATGCAGGATATTATTATTTTAGCACAATCCGAAAGTTCGTCTATAGGCAAATCAGAGAAAAAAACGGAAGAAAACCGTTAATATGCACAATTCGGGGGGGGGGCTGATGGAAATTGCAGCACAGTGAACGAAACGACGGCCGGATAGGAAGTGCTGTCCTGCAAAAAAACCGGAATCATTGAGGTTCCGGTGGGGTGTTTTTGTATTTTGAAATTCAGAAAATAATATGCAGCCGGTCGAATACCAGATCCCACAATTCCATAAGCGGCAGAGCAAGAATGACAGCAGAGACGATCTGCAGACAACATATCGTTTTGGTGAAGGCAAACTTTGCCGCAGCTTTGGTGTGCAGAACCACAAGAATACAGAATACCGCAAAATCCAGAATTGCCGTGACGGCACAGAAGGGGAGAAACCGCGGATACTGCAGGAGAACGGAACCGCCGTCCAGAGAAAGCGCCAAGCCGATCCCCAGTATCTGCAGCAGACAAATGCAGCCGAAGCTGACGGAAAGTGCATAGAACAGGGTAAAGGCGATGACGAGAACAGTTCTTTTCATTATTTATAACAGGCCGGTACCGGAGTCTGACAAACCGTACCGAACGGTATCTCCTTATTTCGAAAGCATAATTTTGATAATCTCCGAGTCCGTCTTGCGCATACCGTCCACAGCCAGACGGCTGACATTGCGGATCGTGTTTTCCACACCCTTGCTGACAATGCCGTCCCCGTCATAGAACTGACTGCCTTCACGGAACATCTGCATACCCAGAATCCCCGCTTCCACAGCAGAGGCGATCTTGGCAGCACAGCTTGCTTTTGCACCGTCGCAGATCACACCGGAATTGATGGCCAGCGCATTGACGATCGTGTGTGCGATTTCCCGGAACTTGCCGCCGTACAGATAAGTGATCCCGGCCGCCGCACCGCATCCTGCGCTTATGACACCGCAGTAGGCACTGAGGGGACCGATTCCGCTTTTCAGATGCAGCGTCACAAGATTGGATACCGCCAGCGCCCGGTAGAGCATATCCTCGGATACACCAAGCTCCTTTGCGTAAATCACAACGGGAACGGAAGCCGTGATCCCCTGATTGCCGGAGCCGGAATTGATCACAACCGGCTTTTCGCATCCGCCCATACGGGCATCGGAAGCAGCGGCGGCATAGGCTTTGGCCCGGGTGATGACATCGTTTTCTCTGGTGTTCAGAATCACCTGACCGATACGTGCACCGTAGTTCCCGCGCAGACCTTCTTCCGCAATCGCCATATTGCAGGAGATCTGCCGGTCAAAAATACGCTTGACATCGGCTGTATTCAGCGTGTCGGCAAATTCCGCGATCTGTTCCACGGAGAGAAGCGCTTTTTCTTCCGCATTGTCGGGCACATCGGTTTCCGTATTGCGGCTGTAAACGGTTTCACCGTCATGCCGGATGCAGACAATATTGGTGTGATCCCCGGCGATACGGCATACCGCTTCATGACCACCGGCGGAGAGGGTGATGAAAATATCGAAAAGCGCACCGGAATCGGATTCCCGCACGGAAAATTCCGCTTTCTGCAGATAGTCGGCGATCTGTCCGCGCTGCTGTTCGGAGACCTTGCTGATCACCAGCAACTCTTCCTCCGGTTCACCGGCAATGATCCCGGCCGCCGCAGCCGCAGCCAGACCGTAAAGTCCGCCCGTATTGGGTACGATCACGCTTTTTACATTTTTGATGATATTGGCGCTGACGCAGATATCCACTTTTTCGGGAAGTACACCCAGCTCCTTTGCCGCAGTAGCAGCCGCATAGGCAACAGCAATCGGTTCGGTGCATCCCATAGCCGGAACCAGTTCCCGTTCCAGCAGACGTACATAGGTGTTATATATGTTTTTTTCCATAAATATACCTCGTGCGGTTCATTTGACATTATTATAACAGAGAATAGCGAATTTTGCAATATGGAAAAAGCCTCCCGGATAAAAGCGGGTTCAGGAACTGTTTTATATTGCGTTTGTCTTTTTTTTATATATAACTTAACCGAAAAAAACAACATTCCATCCAAGGAGGTACATCATGAAAAACGGTACGGTATGTATTTTTCAACCTGTGATGTACCGTTTTGGGTGAAAGCCCCGTCACGAAAGTATATTCTTCTGAAGAACCCCGTCCGATCGTATTGACAAAAGCACGCTTGCCGGGTATAATTAAACTAACCATAAAATCCACGAAAGAAAAGGTAACGATATGACACACGTAAGAAACGAAATTCCCGCTAAGTATAAGTGGGATCTGACCGGTATCTACAGCACCGAGGCTGAATTTGAAGCCGATTACGAACGGGCAAAGGCATATATTGCTGATTTTCCCCGTCACCGTGACACAATGACCAAGTCCGCAAAAGGGCTGTACGAAGCCCTGCAGGCAAGCATCGATCTGGATCGCGTGATCACAAAGCTGTATGAATTTGCATTCCTTTCTTCCGATCTGGACAAGTCGGATAACAAATATCTGGCTCTCAGCGACCGGATCATGAACCTGGCAAACGAAGCCAATTCCGCATCCTTCTTCCTTTCTCCCATGCTGGTGAAGATCAAGGACAAAACGCTGGATACCTGGTATGCGGAAGTGCCCGCCCTGGAAGAATTCCGCCGTACCATCGACCTGAGCCGCCGCTACCGCAAATACACCCTGTCCGACGATAAGGAACAGCTTCTGGCGGATATCGGCATCTGCCTCGGCACCAACGCCAAGGTAGAAGGCATTTTCTCCAATGCAGACCTGCCCTTCGGCAAGATCCGCGACGAGGAAGGCAAGCTGGTTGAACTGACCGATTCCACCTATGTGCTGCGTCTGACCAGCAAGGACAGACGGGTACGCCGCGCCGCATTCAAGAAGCTGTACGAAACCTACAAGCAGTTCGGCAACACCTTTGCGGCTCTGCTCGGCAATACCGTCAAGGAAAGAACCACTCTGGCCAAGATCAGAGGATTCGGCTCCAGCATCGAGGCGTCCACCTTCAACGATGAAGTAACACCCGTGATCTACAATAATCTGATCGACACTGTCAACCGTAATATGCAGGTGATTTACAGCTATTTCAACCTGAAGAAAGAAGTCCTCGGCCTGCCTGCGCTGCATATGTACGACCTTTACACACCCCTCATTCCCGACTGTACCAAGGAATACAGCTTCGATGAGGCTGTGGACACGGTGATCGATACCGTAAGAATTCTGGGAGACGAATATGCGGATACGCTGGAAGACGGTATCAAGAACAAGAGCTGGGTGGACGTATATCCCACCAAGGGTAAGCGCGGCGGTGCATACAGTGCAGGCTGCTATGATACCCAGCCCTATATCCTGCTGAACTACAACGAAAAAATCGATGATGTATCCACCCTTGCCCACGAAGCGGGTCACTCCATGCATTCCTACTATTCCTGCAAGAACAATACCCCGCAGGATTCGAACTACACGATTTTCGTAGCGGAGGTTGCCTCCACCGTCAACGAACTGCTCTTCTGCCATAAGAAGCTCCGCGAATCGAACAGCCGTGAAGAAAAGCTGTCCATTCTGAACCAGCTGATGGAAACCTACAAGGGAACGCTCTACCGTCAGACTATGTTTGCGGAATTTGAACGTGACATTCACGCCATGACCGAATCCGGCGCAACACTCACGCAGGAGCTGCTGTGCAATACCTATTACAACATTGTAAAGAAGTATTTCGGCACCAGCGTGGTATGTGACAAGGAGATCTCCATGGAATGGATGAGAATTCCCCATTTCTACCGTTCCTTCTATGTGTACAAGTATGCTACCTGCATTTCCGCGGCATCTGCCATCGTGCGCAGAATCGAGAATGAAGGAGAAGCCTACATCGGCAAGTATCTCGAATTCCTTTCCTGCGGCGGCAGAATCAGCCCGCTGGACAGCCTGAAGGTTGCGGGCATCGATATGTCCGACCCGTCGGTTGTGGACGCGGCCATCACAGACTTCGCAGAAGCCATCGCGATGTTCAGAGAACTGTATTGAGAAAAACGAACATCATAAGCGAGGTGTCCTGAAAGGATGTATACAAATTGCGGCAGAGGAAACACCCCCTCTGCCGATTTGTATACTAAAAGAATGGGTAAATATTGTGGACGAACTGAAAAAGCGAAAGATCACTCGTTTGGCGGGCGCAGATTACAATCGGAACGGCGCGGTTTTCCTAACGATCTGCACAAAAGAAAGACGCTGTATTCTCTCCCGCATTGTAGGGACCGGCGTCCCCGACGGTTCGAAAACAGAATTAACAAAATACGGCCAAATCGCCGACAAATATATCAATCAGCTGAATGATTTCTATGATAATCTTTCTGTAGAAAGTTATGTGATTATGCCAAACCATATCCATATTATGTTATGGGTAAAAGGTGGGGAGAACGGACCGCAGGATTTGCCGGTTTCGGACGGACCGTCGAGGACGCCGGTCCCTACGGTGCAAAATTCTGTTCCGGCACGGTTTGTGTCAACATTTAAGAGGTTTTGCAATAAAGAATGTGGGACGAACATTTGGCAATACAGGTCTTACGACCATATGATTCGTAACCATGAGGATTATGAAGAACATTTAAAGTATATCTGTGACAATCCAATAAGGTGGTACTATGATGCATTATATGCGGAAGAATAAGGTAGAATTGTCCTGTTTATTCGTATGATAAGAATGAAATTTGCGCTGTGAAGATGTGTGACAAATTATCATAATTTGATGATAAACTTTTTGATGCATTGCAGAAACAATAAAACCCCGACAGACCTTCAAAAAATCTGTCGGGGTTGATTGTTTATTACAGAATCTGTACCATACGAGAATATCCTTATGAGATATTATGTTTCTACAGCCCCATTTTATTTAAAACCGTTTTATTTCCCAAAAACATCCGCTGTCTTTTTCATCATTTCACGGATGGGCAGCTGATACGGACAGCGTTCTTCGCATACACCGCAGTCCACACAGTCGGAAGCGGTTTTCTGCATGCCCGCATAACGGTTGGTAGCCCATTCCTTCAGATTGTAGCGGCTGTAGTATCCTTCCATCAGGAATACTGCCGGAATGTTGATCCCGGCGGTGCAGGGCGCGCAGTAATTGCATCGGCGGCAGAAATTCGTGCCTAAAAATGACCGGATTTCCGAGATTTTTTCCTGCTCTGCGGCGCTGAGAGGGGAAGTGTCGGATGCACTGGCTATGTTCTGGGCGATCTCTTCCGTATCCGCCATACCGGGAATGACGACGGTGACGTGAGGATTGCTGATGATAAAACGCATGGCTGCGGAAGCATCCTCAATGGCACCGCCCGCCATGGGCTTCATGCAGATAAAACCGATATTCTTTTCCGTACACCGGGCAATCAGTTCTTCTCCCTGTGTTTCCACAATGTTATACGGGAACATAATGGTCTCCACCCAGGGAAGCTCCAGTGCTTGCCGGAACAGATCCACGCTGTGCAGAGTGATCCCGATATGACCGATCTTGCCATGGGCTTTGGCTTCCTGCAGTGCTTCCAGAGCACCGCCGGGGGCCATAACCTGTTCCAGATCCTTCGGGGCGGGGTTATGTACCTGATACAAATCAATGTAATCGGTGCGGAGGTTCCGGAGACTTATGCCGATATCCTGCGCCATGGCCTCTTTGGTACGCGCCATACTCTTGGTGGCAAGAACAAAATGCTCTCTGATGCCTTCCAGCGCATAACCCAGATATTCTTCACTGACCGTATAGCCGCGGGCGGTATCGATGTAATTGACCCCTTCTTCCATCAGCTTCTGCATCAGGATCTTTGTACCCTCGGCATCTATTTTCTGAATGGGAATACCTCCAAAGCCCAGCCGGGCAATCTTCAGACCGGTTTTCCCCAATACTCTGTATTCCATGATTTTCGCTCCTTGGTATCAGTTTTTATCTTCTGTATTTATTATGCCATAAACACACGTGATTTGCAAGTGCCTGACGGGAATTTGAAAGGTACTGTCTTTGGACACTCGAAGATCCATTGATTTCAGCAAAGCTATTTATTCGACAGATGTATTTGCTTCCAAGATCCAAATGATTTCGGAACCGATGTACTTGATTTCCACCTGAATTCCTTCCGTCATAAGCTGTTCACCAGAAGCGGTGATGTTTTGCTCGGGACGGTCTTCAAACTGCAGGGAATAGGTAGTGTCGGGGTTCAAACCGCGGAGGACAACAGTATAGGTGTCAGATACGGTATCCGATGGTTTGAATAGGAAAACTGCTCCTTTGATATCGTTTTCGGTGTCCGGATCGGCATACATCATACCATCCCAGTTAGTGCCGTCCGGTCTGGGCAGAATATGGTAGAGTTCTGCGTTCTTTACAAGGTCACGCATAGTATCGCGATACAGTGCACCGTATTCTATATAATAATCGTCTTCAATTGTGCCTGTCCAGGAAGAGAACATCGGCACACCAAGCATCATGGTACGGTAACCCATATCCATCATAGTATCGTGCAGATCAAATTCAGGGTCATCACATGTTACCGTGACCGGCATGAATGTATCTACCGTAGTATTGGAAAAGTCTGCGTTCAGAGCAAACTGCAGCTGTGCAGCAGGGAGGATGTAGCTTGAATCATAGAATACCGCGCGAGCACTTAAATAATTGGAATCGTCATTGAGCTGGAAAACAGCGCTTCGTCTGGCAGTGTAAAGATCTTTCATAGAACCGCCGGAAGAACAACATTCATAGCGGAATCCTTCCACGTTAGCGTAGAGGTGATCGAGCAGTTCGCTGAATCCTACAGTACACCAATACATAACATCCGTACCGTTGGCATCATGTCGATTTCTTTTGTCGGAAAAATAACAGATAGGCTGGAAGTCGGAACGCCAGGTTGTGATATTATTAGTAGAAAAGAATTCAGTCAACGCAGTTTGCAGATACGCTACGCATTCCTCATCCCCCAGGTCGGCACAAGCACCCATGTAATCGGTTACCTTTTGACTGGAAAACCATTCGGGGTGATCCACAGAGTTGAAAGGACCGTAAGCATTGGTGGGCTTGAAATTCTCATCCAAAGTGTCATGAAGAAGCAGGTATACAGTCCAAGCAACACCTCTTTCTTTGGCAAGAGCACCGAATTCAGCCAAAGTGGAAACATTGTATCCTTTCAACACATTCTTGTAAGCGTTATGTCTCAATTCCCAAGAGCCTTCCAAAGGCTGTCCCTGACCGTCAAATCCTTTATAGGTCCACCAGCCGTAATCCCACTTGATGGCATCAACATTCAGGTTATCCGCCTCCAGACCGCGCTGCATATCCATTTGGGTCAACGGCTCAGCCGGATTATCACTGATGTTGGAGATTACGCGTTCTGAATAGAACCAGGATTTTAGAAGGTTACTGCCGCTGTCCGTATCACCGTCATACGCCATGATGTATACTGAAGGCAGTACAAAAGCATCTCCTCCGTTGACTCGTGTGGTGAAAGTTTCCGTCTTATCTCCTACACAGTCCATGCTGACCAGGGAGGTAGTTTTTCCCTCCTTATCCTGCGTGGTAACAATTTTCCCGGAGGTCCATTCCAAAGCAACAAAGAGGCCATTGGTATTGTTGTTGTTCAGATATACCGCAGGAAAATATCCGTTGGAATTGCTGTTCTGAAATACGGATGTCCAGGTTACATATGTTTTCCCGGACTGCAAATCCCGCTTATAAATTCCTTTTCCATTGTAGTTGAGAATTCCTTCTGCATGGTCACTTTCCTTATGAATACTCCAAAGCTCAAGAGGGCTTTCTTGTGACATAACAGTTACAGATGCAAATTCGGCAGGGTAGAGACGCATGGTGGTTTCGGTTTTGTTGTAGAATACCGTATCAAACACAAAGGGAGCTTCTGTATCGGTATAGGCAGTACAACGTACCGTGAGTCCTAGGCCGATTTCAGCATTTTCAAAACAGTATTCGGCATACCCGTCTCCGACGGATAGAGCCTGAAATGTCCATGCGATGTCGTGAAGGATTTCGCCGTCGAATACACTCTGAGGGAGTGCGAAATCCGAGTTTTCAACAAGTACAGATCCTGAAGGGGTAATTAAGGATACGATCTGCAGACCAAACGGTTCTGCTTTCAATGAAATGGAACTTCCTCCGGAATGGAGGGTGACAGAGCTGTCTATTACTGAATCAGTTGATTCTTCGAAGCCACTCTCATCCATTTCTGTACCAGGAACATTTCCATTACAGGAACAGAGAAATAATAAGGCTGCCAGAAAGATTGAAAGAATATGTTTTTTCATAGTGCACCTCCGGATATATCATGTATTTAATTGTAAAAATGTGAAATATTCAGCATTTACATTATAACATAATAGTTTGTATGTTGTCAATGGAGACGATCTGCTTCCGGTGGACCCAAACACAGGATTGACAAAGTGACCATCCTATGCTATACCATTTTTGATATTATACATATATTGAGGTGTTTATGAAAACTCCTGCGGCTTTACAAGAAAGAATAGAAAAATACAGCACAAAATTACAAACGGCGACCTCGGTGAGAACGATACCGGACGGATATTTTCGGATGAAAAGCAGGAACATTGACAGACATTCCGCAATACTGCTCTATGATTACCGTCTGAACATCATGACTGCTGTTTATTGTATTTGAATATACCGGGGAAACGGCAGAATACCTTTGCTTCGCCGTTTTCGGCCCGAATACCTACGGTTTCATCACTGGAATACCACTCATCACAGGTGGATTCCACAGTTTCCAAAACATTGTTCCGACATTTGGAAGGTGTTGTGGGAATCAAAGCTATTTTTGCATCAACACATTCGTAGAAGTCCGGCATATTGTTTGCTCCGTGATGGGGGATTTGAAATATGTCGGACTTCAGTTGTTCCGTTGTGCAGTTGTTCATGATAATTGCACCGGCATTTTTACTGATATCTCCGGATAACATAAAGTGAATACCGTCGAAACTCAGTTTCAATACTGTACAGCTGTCATTGTGACTTTTGGAAGTATATTCCATCTCATGAATATCCAAAAGATCTTCATGGGTATACAGCACATCTGCGGTCAGGTTACCGAATTGTATGGTTTCTCCGGTACGGGGTACATGGTACAATACATCGGGAAATATATCATCATAACGGAACAGGGGACAGGTGTTGAGCGGAGAACCGCATTTATTGAAGTTATACATAATGCGTTCCAGAATAAGCTGTTCGCTGTAGGTTCTTAAGATTTGATCGACCCCTCCTGTGTGGTCATTATGCCCATGCGAAATAAACCAGCAGGCGATACGGATTTTTTGGTTTTGGGGCGTTCCGGTGGCTTTTCTTGCAATACGCAAAAACTCATCTATGTCAGGTTGATCGGCATTACCGCCATCTATAACAAACAGACTGTTATCTGCCAGCTTCAAAAAGAAGAAGTGCCCGGTGGAACCGGTCCATGTACTGGTTTCCAGACCGAACATATATAATTCATTGTATTCGTCTTCTTCTGCATGATAAGAATAATTGAATCGTTCAAGAGGCACGGATTTGGAGTTGTCGACAATTATTCTTACTGTATGGGAGGACGGAGTAAAATAAATATAAAACGAAACATCCTCTTTATAACATTGATAGGAGATGACCCCCTGCCAATTTGCACGCTGAATCGTTGAAAAACCGGCAAATCTTACCTTATCCAGATAGGCGGCAAATGCATTGGCGGTAGTGTCCGCAATACCCAGAACCCAGGAGGTGTTTTCGTTTGCGGCTCCCCAATTCTCCATAGCAATGTTGCAGGAACATGTTCCGTCATCATAAACAGGAACTTTTTCAAAAGGCCATTTTGTGTCTGTATTCAGTGGTAATGAAATGTTTGTAGCGTTCATACGATAACTCCGAAATCATTTGTTTGGTTTGATATCTCAATCATATCCTTCATACGCAGAATTGTCAGCCGCTTCCGCATATAGGGGGAGTATTTTTCACAGTCGCAGAAAAAGGATTCCGTGACACCGATCTGCTCTAGGGTGGTTTTGCACCTGGCTGTCTCCATGGCACGGAGACATTCTTCATAGGACGGAATACTTTTGACGATTTCCGTAATCCGTTCCCACATTTTACTGAGCATACGGATGTCCACCGTGTCTATGATGTTGTCCGGGAAATTCATCGCTTTTCCATCCTCTGCCATATTGCCGTAGAATCGGTAAACGTCGTCCCAGTCAACCGTTTCCAGGTGGGTTCTGACTTTTTGTTTTCTGCGAGGTATTGCAGTACCGTATCATGGCAAGCGTACATATACCTACATGCTCACCATGCAGATTGGGTACGTGATTGTCACTGAGCTCGATACATTCGATCAGATGGACGATGATATGTTCGCTTCCACTTGCGAGCCTTGAATTTTGGGCAAAACCCATGCCCAAGCCGGTTTTCAGAAGCGCTTCGAAAAATATTCCGGCGGCTTCCTCTTCGTTCCCCGTTACCTAGTCGGACAGATCCAGCAAACTGTCTGCCGCATCACGGGTAAGTCCGGCGATTTTTTCGCAGTAATACTCATTTGCAAGCAAATGGGAGATCTGCCAGTACACAAGACCGATGTGCTTGGCGATCATGTCTCCGAAACCGGCTGATTTCAGTTCAGACGGTGCCGTTGCAAGGATTTTGGTGTCCCCGATGATCACTTCGTGTCGGGATACCAGCACCAGGGCTCGATGCCGTATCCCTTCAGTTCATCACAGAATTCCTTTGTCAGATCGCCCATTCCGATGTCGATACTTAAAAAACATCATAATTCTGCGGTGTATCGGAGGGATAATAATAACTGAGCGGGAATACCTGTGTGTTCAGCCCGTATTTAATTGGTCGCTGTAGGATAGACTGGGGCAATAAGGAATCGTTCTTTCCCGATTTGACAGCTTTCCAGCATTCTGATCGTCTTTTCGGTGACAATATCGCGGGCGTCCTTGATTTTGATGTTCAGAAAAACATCCTTGTCTTTGGCCAGCTCCGGAAATTCCGCAAATGTGGGAATTTTCTCACCGGCATATTCTTTGGGAAACCAGGAACCGGCATCAGGTGCTTTGAGTTCTGCCAGAGTAAAGACGCACAGATTCTCGTGCCCATTTGTGGTTCTGTCCACCATGTGGTCGTGCATCAGCACCAGTTCACCGTCCGCGGTCATACGTATATCGGTTTCCACACCGTATAACCTGAGCGCGAGCGCATATCTGAAAGATACCATAGTATTTTCCGGGCACAGTACCTCTTTGTCCTACAATTTTTATTTGATACTTCTCCTTGACTTTGATTTGGTTTTATTATATAATAAAATCAATAAACCGTCAAGAAATAATCAAAAAAAGAAAAGGAATAGGAAAACATATTATGAAAAAAATGGGGATCTGGTTTGTTTGCCTTGCTGTGCTTATGACAAGTTTACTTGCTTCCTGTGCACCGCAGACATCATTAACCGAAACGATGGAAACTATGGAGGGGAACATGGGAATTGAATCTGCAACACAGGAAA